>PTKA01000059.1 GCA_002937525.1 Alphaproteobacteria bacterium MarineAlpha10_Bin3 | reverse complement strand
GTTCGACAAGATGAGTTTCATGGACGGTGTGAAGCTGTCCGCCACCTACACCGTGGCGCTGCCGGAACCCGGCGAGCCCAAGCGCGCCATCCTGGAAAGCTACACCAAGGCGCATTCGGCCGAATACCAGGCGCAAGCCTTAATCGACCTGGCTTTTCGCATGCGCGGATCGGTGCCGGACACGGCGAAAATCCGCGACATCGTCATCCACACCAGCGACCACACCCACAAGGTGATCGGGTCGGGCGCCAACGATCCACACAAATACGATCCCGACGCCAGCCGGGAGACCCTCGACCACTCATTGCCCTATATTTTCGCTGTCGCATTGGAGGACGGGCGCTGGCATCACGAAGATTCCTACACGCCCGAACGCGCCCACCGGGCGCAAACGGTCGCGCTGTGGCAAAAAATCCGCACCCAGGGCGACGCCGAATGGGAACGCCGCTACCACGCGACCGGCCGGGCCGAAAAAGCGTTCGGCGGCCATGTGGTTATCACGATGGAAGACGGCGCGGCGGTCGCGGACGAGATCGCCATGGCCGACGCCCACCCGCAGGGCGCGAAGCCGTTCGCGCGTGCCGATTACATCGCCAAGTTCGAAACCCTGGCGGCGCAATCGCTCAGTGTGGTGGAACGCGAACGGTTTGTGGCGCTGGCGGTAAGCGCCGGCACGCTGGACGCCGCCGCCGTGATGCGGCTGCTGCCGGTTGCCGACCCGGCGGCGCTGGGTAGCGTTTTGCGCGAAAAGGACGGTATATTCTGAGGTAACGCGCCAACTCAGGTCACCGCGAGGTGAAAAACCGACCATGCCCGCCACGCAAACAACGCTGCGGATCGACAAGATCAAGGACCATATCGGCGCTGAAGCGAACGGCATCGACCTGCGCCAGCCCCTTGACGCGGCAACCTTTCGGCGCCTGCACGACGCCCTGATCGACAATGTCGCGCTGGTGATCCGCGACCAGAAATTCACCGCCGCCCAGTTTCAGGACGCCGCCGCCCTGTTCGGCGAACTCATGGAAGATCAGAACCGGCTTTACCTCGCGCCGGGCGTCCCCATGGTCAGCACCCTGTCGAACCGCCACAAGGACAGCACCGGCGCGATTGCCAAGGTCGGCAAAAACGGCAGCTGGCACACCGACCACACCAACCAGGAATGTCCCCCGAAATACACCATGCTCTATGCGGTCGAACTGCCGGATCGCGGCGGCGGCACGGCGGTCTGCAATATGCGCGACGCCTATGCCGCGCTGCCCGGCGTTCTGCGCCGCCGCATCGCCGGCATGGAAACGGCCAATACCCTGATCAGCAGCACGCGCTTTGGCACCGGCAATCCCGACATCGTGCGCGAGCAACGCCAATCGGCGAACCCGCCGATGATCCACCCGCTGGTGCGCACCCATCCCGATAACGGCACCAAGGCGATCTGGTTCCACAAGAACAAGGTCGAAAACATCCTTGGCATCGAACCCCACGAAACCCAGGATTTCCTGGCCGGTCTTCTGGAACGCGCGATGCGCCCGGAATTCGTCTATCTGCATGAATCGAAGCTGGGCGACATGCTCATCGTGGACAACCGTTCCGCCATGCACAAGGCCGGGTTCGATTTCGACCATTGCCAGCACCGCCTGCTGTACCGCGCACTGGTGCGGGGCGGCCGGCCGGTCTAACCGCCAAGGAAAGCCAATGTTCGGGCCACCGCTTGAAACCGCAATCGTGCCGGTCACGCCGTTCCAGCAGAACTGCACCATTTTATGGTGCGCCAAAACCATGCGCGGTGCCGTCATCGACCCCGGCGGCCATCTGGACCGGGTGATGGCCATGGTCCGGCAACGCGGTGTCACCCTGGAGAAAATCCTCATCACCCATGCCCATCGCGATCACGCCGGTAGCGTCGCGGCGTTGGCCGAATCGGAAGGATTGCCGATCGAAGGGCCACATGCCGACGACCAGTTCTGGATCGACAAGTTGGCCGATGCAAAGGACAAACCCGGCTTCGATACGCCGCGCCCCTTCGTTCCCGACCGCTGGCTAGCGGGCCACGACACGGTCAGCGTCGGGGAATTGACGCTAGACGTCCGCCACTGTCCCGGCCATACGCCGGGTCATATCGTTTTCTTCCACGAACCCTCAAGGTTGGCGATTGTCGGCGACGTGCTGTTCCGGGGCACCATCGGGCGTACCGATCTGCCGCGCGGCGACCGCGAAACCTTGATCCGTTCGATCACCGGGCAGCTCTGGCCGCTTGGCGACGACGTAATGTTTTTGCCCGGCCATGGCCGGCTTTCCACCTTCGGCCAGGAACGCCAGGACAACCCCTTCGTCGCCGATCATGTACTCGCCCAGGGCGGCGCACCGGCGCAAGAAGGCCCGGTACTGGGACCGAGCTTCGAGTAAATATTCGCTACGCCTGGGCTGCTTCCTTCACCACCCGCAACACCGCCCGGTTTTCCTTGACCACATTGTTGTGCTGCTTGATGGCGACCAGCAATTCGGCGCGGGAGATGGCTTTGAGGTCATATTTTCTTTTCCACGGTTCATCGAGCACGACTTCGCTCTCCACCATATCGAAATCGACGCCGGCGATGAAGGCGAGCGGGGTATTGGCGCGGCCCGCCGCAATCCATTCCTCGCAATTCTTGCGCGAGAACATCGACAGCCCTTCGAGGGTCACGGCGCGGACGTGGGTCGCGTCATGCAGGAAGTCGTCATGGCGCGGATGCGGCACGACGATGGTGATTCGCGCATCGTGGCGGCAGATCCGGTAAAGTTCGCGTAAAACGGAAAAATAAACCTCCGTCGTCGCGCCCAGATGTTCCAGTACATGAACCATGAGGATCTCGTCGATCGAAGAATCCGCCCAGGGCCAGGGGAATTCCTCCAGGTCATGGATCAAATCGGGGGCGCAATGGGGGCTCGAATCGACATTCACGAAGCCCTCGCGCTTGTTGTATCCACAGCCCAAATTCAATCGCATCTTCCCGCTCCGCACCGCGCTGGCCGTTGACTATCGATCGACCATTCGAAGATCGCAGCTTCCCGCCGGCGCTGCAATTCGAATCTGCGGGGTGGCCAGGTTTAGTACGATGTTCTATATTTGTTCATATTGTATTGAATCTAAATTTGGTGCAGTAATTCAATGTGGCCACAAGATATTGTGTTTAATCCACAATTAATCCTATACACAGCTGTGGACAGGAGGGGGAATGGTCGAGGTAACGGACGGGGTGGCGCGGGCCTCCGCCTATGTGGATAACTTCGGGGCCGAACTGGCCGCACTGGATCCACCCGGCGCCGAACCCGTCTTCGACATCGCGCAAGCGGCGCAGGATGAAGCGGCTTTGCCTGATATCGCCCAGAACGAACGCGGCGTCACCGTCCATATCGACCGCAGCCGCGACGATAATCTGACCGTCTTCGGCAAAGCGACCCTGAGCGACCGCTATCTGCTGCCGGACGAGGATTTCCAGGACCTGTTTGCCCGCGTGGCGATGCATTTCGCCGATGACAGCGCCCATGCCCAGCGGCTCTACGACTACATCTCCAAGCTCTGGTTCATGCCCTCGACGCCAGTGCTGTCCAATGGCGGGACCACGCGCGGACTGCCAATATCGTGCTTCCTCAACGAAGCGTCGGACAGCCTCGGCGGCATCCTTGGACTGTGGACCGAAAATGTCTGGCTGGCGGCGCGCGGCGGCGGCATCGGCAGTTACTGGGGCAATCTGCGTTCGATCGGCGAAAAAGTCGGGCTGAACGGCAAGACGTCGGGCGTCGTGCCCTTCATCCGGGTGATGGATTCGCTGACCCTGGCGATCAGCCAGGGCTCGCTGCGCCGGGGCAGTGCTGCCGTCTATCTGCCGGTCAGCCATCCCGAGATCGAGGAATTCATCGAACTGCGCCGACCGACCGGCGGCGACCCGAACCGCAAGACCCCCAATCTGCATCACGGCGTGCTGATCCCCGACGCCTTCATGCGCGCGGTCGAAGCCGACGAGGAATGGGCGCTGACCAGCCCCAAGGACGACGCGGTGCTGCGCCGGGTGAAGGCCCGCGATCTGTGGATCCGCCTGCTGACCGCGCGGATCGAAACCGGCGAGCCCTATCTGATCTATATCGACCATGTGAACCGCGCGATCCCCGAACATCACAAACTCGCCGGGCTGCATGTGAAAACCTCCAATCTGTGCTCGGAAATAACATTGCCGACCGGCCGCGACCGGTTCGACAAGGAACGCACGGCGGTCTGTTGCCTGTCCTCGCTGAACCTCGAAACCTACGATGAATGGGAAGGAAACGAGCTGTTCATCGAAGACGTTATGCGTTTTCTGGACAATGCGTTACAGGATTTCATTGACAATGCGCCCGACGAATTCCGCAACGCGACCTATGCCGCGATGCGCGAACGCTCGGTCGGGCTCGGCGTCATGGGGTTCCACTCCTTCCTGCAGGCCAACAACATCCCCCTGGAAGGGGTCATGGCCACGGTCTGGAACCGGCGGATGTTCAAGCATATCCGCCTTCAGGCCGACGCCGCATCAAAACTGCTGGCGGCGGAACGGGGTGCGTGCCCGGACGCGGCGGATTATGGCATCGAAGAACGGTTTTCAAACAAGATGTCGCTGGCGCCGACCGCGTCGATCTCGATCATCTGCGGTGGCGCATCGCCCGGCATCGAACCGATTGCGGCCAACAGCTTCACCCACAAGACACTATCCGGGTCCTTCACTGTTCGCAATAAATACCTCACACAACTTCTTGATAAGAAGGGAAAAAATGACGCCGAAACCTGGTCGTCGATCGTCGCCAATGAAGGCTCGGTGCAACATCTGGACTTTCTTGACGATCTGGAAAAGGATGTCTTCAAGACCGCCTTCGAACTCGACCAGCGCTGGCTTATCGACCTTGCCGCCGACCGCACGCCGTTTGTGTGCCAGTCGCAATCGTTGAATGTTTTTCTCGCCGCCGATATTCACAAGCGCGATCTGCACCAGATCCATTTTCAGGCCTGGAAGAAGGGCGTGAAAAGCCTCTATTACTGCCGCTCGAAGTCGATCCAGCGTTCGGAATCGGTCGCCAACACCGGCGCCGTGGCGTCCCTGCCCCATCTTGGCCGGGTCAATGGCGGCGAGCAGCCGGGCAACGGCGCCAATGCAAACGATTATGAGGAATGCCTGTCCTGCCAGTAGGCCGGCGGTATTTGTAAGCAACCATGTCCCTTCTCGACGCGCGCACCGTCTACAAGCCGTTCCAGTATCCCTGGGCTTATGACGCCTGGCTGACCCAGCAACGCATCCACTGGCTGCCAGAAGAAGTGCCCTTGGCCGACGATATCAAGGACTGGCGGCTCAACCTTTCCGACGGCGAGCGCAACCTGCTGACCCAAATCTTCCGCTTCTTCACCCAGGCCGATGTCGAGGTCAATAACTGCTACATGCAGCATTACGCGCGGGTCTTCAAACCGACCGAAGTGCAGATGATGCTGGCCGCCTTCTCCAACATCGAGACCGTGCATATCTCCGCCTACAGCTACCTGCTGGATACGCTCGGCATTCCCGAAGCCGAATATCAGGCCTTCCTTAAATACAAGGCGATGAAGGACAAATACGACTACATGCAGCAATGGGGGGTCGATACGCCGGCCGATATCGCCCGCACCCTGGCCGTGTTCGGCGCCTTCACCGAAGGGCTGCAACTGTTCGCCTCCTTCGCCATCCTGCTCAACTTTCAGCGCTTCAACAAGATGAAAGGCATGGGCCAGATCGTCACCTGGTCGGTGCGCGACGAATCGCTGCATACCGCCTCGATCATCCGCCTGTTCAAAACCTTCCTGGCGGAAAACCCCGAGGAATGGAACGACGATCTGCGGCGCGATCTGTACCGCGCCTGCGACACCATCGTCAGCCATGAGGACGCCTTCATCGATCTGGCCTTCGAGATGGGCGATATCGAGGGCCTGGGCGGGTCCGAGGTGAAACTCTATATCCGCTACATCGCCGACCGCCGCCTGACCCAGCTCGGTCTGCAACCGATCTATCATATCGACCAGAATCCCCTGCCCTGGCTGGAAGAAATCCTCAACGGCGTCGAACACGCCAATTTCTTCGAAAACCGCGCCACCGAATATTCCCGCGCCGCGACGCAAGGGACATGGGACGAAGCCTTCGATTAGGCGGGTTACGTAATATATTTCTATATTAGGTATTTTTACTTGACATTCTGTTCATGGCGGGCTCTATTGACGCCATCAATGGCACCGTTGCGCCTTCGCCACGCTTGAAAGTCATCGCGCCGATTTTCCACCGGCCGTCGAGGCGAAACCCGTCTCTCATCCGCGCCAGACCATTTTTGCGAAAAAGGATTCGCCATGCAAAGCCACATCAACGACTACATTACCGACGGCGAAAGCCCGGTCTCCTACCCCTATCTGGACACCAAAGGGTGCCTGACCATCGGCAAGGGCTTCAAAATCGATAGCGAGGATCAGTTCGCCCGGCTCGACCTTGAGGTGATTAAGGACGGCGTGCCGGCCGCCGCGACCGAGGCCGAAAAACGCCGCGCGTTTCGCCAGATGCAGGCGAAATACGAGGCGCTTGGCGGTCGAAAAAAGAACAGGCCCGCCGGTGCATTCAACCGGCGCGCAACCGCATACGAAACCGTCACCGACATCCGCATGAGCATGGCGTCGATGAATGCGATACTGGAGCGGGAGATTGCCACCCGGACCGGCAAGATCCGCACCGAAGTCGGCGACGCGGCCTGGAATAATCTCAACCGCGCGCAGCAGACCGCTATCATCGACATAGACTACAACACCGGCGGCGGCGGGCTGGTTGGGTTTCCCGGTCTGAAGCGCGCGATTCGCAACGGCGACGCGCAAGTGATGGCGCGCGAATCGCTGCTCTATACCGACCGGACTGCAAAGCAACGCAATCACCAGCGCCTGTTGCGCAACTACGCGGCGCTCAGTGGGGCATCGAGACGGGATGCGGCGCGCGGAGCCTGGCACAACTGCTCAAGGCGAAGGGCGAGGCATTGCCGCCTTCATGGCTGGACCTGTCGACGCCGCTTGACCTTTAATCCTTGAACATGAAGATCGTGAAGTCATGCGGCAGGTAGTCGTGGCGCATCAGGATTTGCGAGGTCAAGGTGCGGCAGAATTTCAGGGTTTCCAGCGGATCGGCGCAGAAGAAATCGCCCTGTGTGTCGTAATCGTCCCATGACGACAGCGAGTTGAAGGCGACGCCTTTGCGGCTGGCAAGATACATCGCCGCGATCATCCGGTGCATGTACGCCTGATCGCCAAGATGGAATATACCGCTCGACATCACATAATCGGCCCGGTGGCGGATCGGATCGGCCAGGATATCGGCGGTCTTGAAACCCATGGCCG
>PTKA01000058.1 GCA_002937525.1 Alphaproteobacteria bacterium MarineAlpha10_Bin3 | reverse complement strand
AGGCCAGCCCCAGCCCGGCGCCAAGCCCGCCGATATGGGCCCACCAGGCGATCCCGGCTTGCGGCAACCCATCCTGCATTTCGAGAATGCCAGGGACGATCTGGAACGTGAACCACAGCGCGCTATAGACCGCCGCCGGCAGCGAATAGACAATCGGAAAGAACAGGATCGGCGTGACCAGGGTAATGCGGGCCTTGGGATGCAGCAGCGTGAAGCCGCCCAGTACCCCGGCGATGGCGCCCGATGCGCCCAGCGCCGGGATGCCCGAGCCCAGATTGAAGGCCAGATGGGCCAGGCTGGCCAGAACGCCGCACGCCAGATAGAAGAGGAGGAACCCCAGCGACCCGAAGGCGTCTTCCAGCGCCCGCCCGAACAGCCACAAAGTCCACATATTGACGGCCAGATGGACGATCCCGGCGTGCATGAAAGTATTGGTCAGGATTGGCCACGGCGTCCAGCCCGCCGCGTCGAACCAGGCCGGCACCAGCGCGTATTCCAGGGTGAAATCACGCGCAGCACCCGGCGGCAGCCCGGCCTGAAAGATGAAAACGGCCAGATTGGCGACGATCAGCGCGATGACGGCGCCGGGAATTTCACGGCGTGCGACGGATATGCGGATCGGAAACATCGCGCCGCTTTAAGTCTGTTCGACTTTCAGCACGGCACCGTCCAGTGCGGTGACCCGGACCCGCGCGCCGCCCGGGCAATCGTCGCCTTCGATTTTCCAGTTCGTGTCATCGACCCGCAACAGCCCGGCGCCGTTGACGATCGCTTCGTCGAGGGTGAACACCCGGCCGACATATTGCGCGCCGCGCCGGTTGAGCATGGTTCCCTCGTCCGGTGACGGGTTCAGGCGGGCATAGAACCGCCAGGCGAAGACGCTGGCGACCGATAGCAAGGCGAACAGCACGAACTGCGCCTGCCAGCTGGTTGCGTCGGCGAAATAGAGTATTGCGCCGACGGCCGCGGCCGAAACGCCGGTCCACAAAAACAGCGTCGTCGGCGCGAAGACCTCCAGCGCCATCAACAGCGCCGCCAGAATCCACCAATGCCAGAAATCGATCCGCTCCATGAGCGCCAGGAAATCAGCCATCGCCGTCCGGCCTTTGCGCGCCACGGCCGAATGCCTCTCTGGCGATTTCGGTGATGCCGCCGATCGAGGCAATCACGCTCGACGCTTCCAACGGCATGAAGATGGTCTTCTGATTGGGGCCGTTGGCGAATTCCTTCAGCGCCTCGATGTATTTCTGGGCGACGAAGTAGTTGATCGCCTGGATATTGCCACCGGCGATCGCCTCGGACACCATGTTGGTCGCCTTGGCTTCGGCTTCAGCCGCCCGTTCGCGGGCTTCGGCGTCACGGAAAGCCGCCTCGCGGCGCGCTTCGGCGGCCAGGATGACGGCCTGTTTCTCGCCCTCCGCCTTGAGAATCTCGGCCGCCCGGAACCCTTCGGCGTCGAGGATGTTGGCGCGCTTCTCGCGTTCCGCCTTGAGCTGCCGGGCCATGGCTTCCACGATATCGCGCGGCGGGTCGATATCCTTGATTTCGACTCGTGTCACCTTGACCCCCCACGGCGTCGTCGCCTCGTCGATGACCGAGAGCAAGCGGACATTGATCTTGTCGCGTTCGGACAGCACCTCGTCCAGATCGAGCGAACCCATGACGGTGCGCAGATTGGTCATCGTCAGGTTCAGCATCGCGTTTTCCAGATCATTGACCTCATAGGCCGCCTTGGCGGCATCGAGGATCTGGAAGAACACCACGCCGTCGGCGGTAACCATCGCGTTGTCCTTGGTAATGACCCCTTGTGACGGCACGTTGAGGACGGTTTCCATCATGTTCATTTTCGCCCCGATGCGGTCGACCACCGGAACGATCAGGTGAAACCCCGGCCGCAAGGTGCGGGTATAGCGGCCGAAGCGTTCGACGGTGTATTCCATGCCCTGCGGGACCGCCTTGGCCCCCATCAGTATCAGCACGATCGCCAGCGCGACGACGGCAATGGCGAACATGGCGAATCCGGCAATTTCCGGCATAGCAGCCTCCTGAATTTTTGCCCGCCGCGATGCAGGCGCGCAGTCGCGGCCAGTGTACATGGATATGCGCGCTGAACCAGACAACGCAAAATGCGGCCGGGCCCGGCTTTTAAATTATCCGCCGCTTATTTCAATGGCGCGGGGAATTGGCTACCATCGCTGCAGTTTCGAAAATGACACGAGAATCACCGATTTGAGCAAGCAACGGCGCAGTTCGTACGGCTGGCTCATTGTCGCCGTGGCGGCTTTGGGCATCTTTGTCAGCGGCCCCGGACAATCCCATACCTTCAGCGTATTCCTGGTGCATATCCAGGCCGATCTTGGCATCTCCGCCACCAGTATCGCTTCCGCCTATGCGTTTGCGACCCTGGCCGCCGCCTTCGGTCTGCCCTGGATGGGCCGGCTGGTGGACCGCTTGGGTCCGCGCCGCATGCTGTTGGTGGTGACTATGTTGCTGGGGCTGGCCTGCCTCGCCTTTGGCGCCGCCGCCGGGTATCTGTGGCTGGCGGTTGGCTTCGCGGCGTTGCGATTCCTCGGCCAGGGCAGTTTGATGCTGAATTGCTCCAATCTGGTCTCGCATTGGTTCGAGCGCCGCCGCGGCTTCGCCCTCAGCCTCATGTCGATTGGCTTTGCGGTCTCGATGGCGGTGCATCCGCCGCTGTCACAATGGCTGATCGATACCGTTGGCTGGCGCCAAGCCTGGTTCTGGCTGGGCGCCAGCACCTGGTTGCTGATGCTGCCGCCGGTATTGTTTCTGGTCCATGACCGGCCGGAACTGCTGGGTCTGGCGCCTGATGGCGGTGCGGTGCCCCGGACCCCCGACGGTGCCGCCAGCGCCGCCGCCGCCAGCGTCGAGGCATCCGCCGAACAGGGCCTGACCCTGCGCGAAGCCCTGGCGACCGGGACCTTCTGGATTCTGTGCGCCGGCCTGTTCGGTCTGTCGATGCTGGTGACGTCGCTGCATTTTTTCCAGGTTTCGATTCTGACCACCCAAGGCTTGAGCGAAGCGGCGGCGGCCCGCATTTTTCCGCTATCGGCCCTGGTCATGGTCATTGTCATTCCCCTGGTCGGGCGCGCCCTTGACCGCTTTCCCACCCACCGGGTCTTTGCCTTCGGCCTGGTGGTCATGGTTGTCTCGCTGATCAGCGCGGCCCAGGTTCACGATCTGGGCACGGCGCTGATTTACGCCGTCGCCTTCGGCGTGAACAATGGCTGCACGATGACGTTCTTCAGCTATATGTGGCCGCGTTATTTCGGCCGCAAACATCTCGGCTCGATCCAGGGCATGGGTCAGATGATCGGCATCTTCGGTGCCTCGCTCGGTCCGCTGCCGCTCGGCATCGCCTTCGATCTGTTGGGCAGCTACCGCGAAACCCTGATGCTGCTGGCGCTCTATCCGGCGGGCTGCGCCATTGCCGCCCTGTTTTTACGCGCGCCGCCGCAAATGTCAGCGAAGAAAAGCTAGATCGCCTTGCCCTGCTCGAGCAGTTTTTCGATCAACCGGCGTTCGATAAGGCCGGTGCTGTCGCCGCCTTGAAATGCGAGCCCGCCCGACGAAAACGTCTTGCCGAAAGTCCGGTACAGATTGACCGCCTGGCCGATGCCGGACAGGAATAACCGGTCGGTCAGGGATTTCAGCGGATGCAGATACAGGCTCCATAACAATCCCTTGGCGACGGCGTAGCGGGCGTCGAGGGCGGTGTCGAAATTCGCCTGCATCAGCCGCCGATATACGCCGGGCGGTATTTTGTCCGCCTTGACGATGCCGACCAGGATCCGCATCCGGTAATGGGTTTCGTCGGCGATGACCAGAACCGCGACTTTCTCGATCGTGAAGCGCCATTGGCCGGGTGTCATCCGCTCCACGCCATTGCCGACGGCTTCGATCAGGTCGTTCATCCGGTTCAACGACATTTCCGTCGGCGCGGCTTTCGATTCGGTCGGACTGGCGAGCCAAATAAAACCGGCGATCAGGGCGAGGGCGGAAAATCGCGGAGCAGATCTTATCATTTTCAAACCTCGTTGCAAGATTGCTGGTTTTCATATGACTGAAGATACAGGTCAACTACTTGGTGACTTGGCGCGGTATTGGTTCTAGTTCTTTTGATTATATTCCAGATTTTCTAGCAACGGATTGTCTTGCACATGACCCTGCGGCGCGCCTTTCTGGTTGGATTTCTGGCGGTCATCCTTGCCGCCTGTGGCGCCGTTCGGAAGACGCCGGGGCTGGAAGCACGTTCGGCGGCGAGCCAGCTTGCCGCCCAGGCCCGCGACGAGGCACCGGTCGAATATTCCAGGTTCCGCCTGTTCGCCCGGGTGTTCGATCAGGTGCGGACCTATTATGTCGAATCGGTGGACGACGCGGCCCTGCTAGCCGCCGCCGCCGCCGGGATGCGCGACGCCTACCCGGATCCGGCCAAGGTTTCGGTGGCGAAACTGGTCGCGGCGGCGATCGACGGCATGCTGGATTCGCTCGATCCCTATAGCGCCTATCTCGACAAGGAAAACTATATCGCCGTGCGCGACCAGACCCGCGGACGGTTCGGCGGCATCGGCCTGCATGTCACCAAGGAAGATAATGCAATCAAGGTGATCTCGCCGATCGATGGCACGCCGGCGGCGGCGGCCGGCATGCGGCCGGGCGACCGGATTACCCACGCCGATGGCAAGCCGCTCAGCGGGCTCACCTTGCGGGCGGCGGTGTTACGGTTGCGGGGGTTGGCGGGGACGCGCGTTCTGCTCACGATATTGCGGGACGGCAATGCGCCGTTCGATGTCGCCATCGAACGGGCGCTGATCGAAATCAAGGCGGTGCGATGGGTGTTGGAAGACGATGTCGGCTATATCCGAATCTCCACGTTCAATGCGCGCGTTGCCGATGAATTCGTGAGGGCGGTACAAGATATCCGCGCCAGGGCCGGCGGCTGGCTGGCCGGGTTCGTGTTGGATCTGCGCAACAATCCGGGCGGATTGCTGGAACAATCGGTTGTGATCTCAGACCTGTTGCTTGAAAAGGGCGAGATCGTCTTCACCAAGGGCCGGTCCTATCAGCGCCGCTTTCGGGCGCGGCCAGGCGATATTGCCGGCGGTCTGCCGATTGTCGTTCTGGTCAATAAGGGTTCGGCTTCGGCGGCCGAAATCCTCGCTGGCGCGCTGAAGGATCACGGCCGCGCCATCCTGATCGGGGTTCGGACCTTCGGCAAGGGTTCGGTGCAAACGATCATTCCGTTCGGCAATAACGACGCCCTGAAATTGACCACGGCGATTTATTACACGCCGTCCGGCGCGTCGGTCGAAGGTGGCATCCCGCCCGATATCAAGGTCTTGCAGGACGATGACCGCGATGGCGACGAACAGCGCCAGCGCGCCTTTGTTGAACTGAACCGGATTGCCGGGCGTTAGCCGCTGTTTGGCCGCCGCTTTATATGTCCAATGCCGCCGGCGGCGAGATTGGTGCCGCGGCAGGCGGGCGGCCTTCCTCGACGCCGTGGCAGGCGGTCAGGCCGTCTGGCGCGGGGCCGGCGCCGCGCCGCCAACGGGTTTAGAATCTGCGTCTGGACCGAAACATCGAGCGCCGATGCCGGTTCCTCGCAGACCAAGAATTCGGGGTTCGACGACAACGCCCGGGCGATGGAGATAGTTTGCCGCTGACCGCCGGAAAATTCATGGGGAATTTCCCGCCGTCATCGCACGGCAACCCGGTCTGGGTCAGCAACCCGGTCCGCCTGCCCCCGATATCCACGGTCGGTCACCGGCTTTTTGTGCTGGTATGAAACGCCGAAATCGAATTGCGCCGCCTTGCCGATAAAGCGGCCGAACTGGACATAAACCGAATCCTTCAGGCCCAACTCCACGCGCAGCGCCTGGCGTTTGGCCAGCGCCGTTGCGATGCCGACCATCTGGTGCAACGGGTCGCGACATAGCAAAACAGCAAACGCGCACCAGCGCCAAGAAGAACATAACCATATTTGACTGCGCCAGCCGGCCTTTCATATCGGACGCCCTGGCCGCAATTGCCGGGACGTTACGCCATGGCTTTTTTGCGTCAACCATTGATGACACATGACCGCCGCCTTGAAATAAACGTAAACGGCAGGAGTGCCCGGCCACGCTAAGATTGCGCAGCCGGGCGTTTACGATCAGTACACCGCGACCGGATTGCCCGGTGAACCGGTTCCGCCCTTGATCTTCAAGGGAGACCATACGAACAGGAACTCATAGGCCTTGTCCGCGATCAGCTGGGTAAAGTCCATATTCTCGATGGTCCAGATGCCGCGCTTGGTTTGCAATGTTATGTGGCATTCGAAGGGTTGAGGGTTCTCGCCGCCGAAACCCTTGCCAACGGCTTCGACCGGCCAGGTGTCGCCGCCCGTCAGGATAATCTTGCGCGACGCCAGATATTCGCAGGCAGAAAGTCCGAAACCGGGGGCGCCGGCATTGAACCCCGCGATGCGTTTTTTCTTTTCAACCGCATCGAAACTATCCCACTTGTTCGGGTCCCAGATATTGCCATGGCCGGTATACAGGAACACGCAATCGCCCTCGGCAATCGGATCGAGGCCCTGGCGCTTGACCATTTCCTTCACATCCGCATCAGTGATGATGCCGGGGTCGGACTTGTCGTTTTCTTTGGGTATCGGCAGTTGGCCGCCGCGTAGTGCTACCGCGTCGAGCAACACGCCACGGCATACATATCCCTTCTTGGCTATGAACTCGACGCCAAGATCACCCATGCCATAGGCGCTGGCGGTCTTGTTCAGCATGCGGCCGTTGTAGAAATACATGCCCTTGGAGGTGATCACGCCGATATGGCCCGGCCCGTCGAACTGGGTGCCGAACTGGCCCAGTTCGGTGGCCACATATTCGTCGTTATAGACCAGCTTTTGCGGGCCGAAGGGGCCGCCGGTCGGCAGGCCCGGAATGGTCAGGCGCCAGCCTCTGGTGCCGAAACCCGGCGCATCCTGCTGGTAGATCTTGCCGAGCGTGGCGACCTTGCCGCGCTTGACCAGTTTGGCCGCGGCCAGGACCATCGCCGGCGTAGTCCGGTTCGCCGCGCCCACCTTGTCGTCCGCGCCCCATTCGCTGGGTGCCCATTTTTCGGTGAGCGGCTGGTCATTAACCGCCTGCGACAGTGCCGGGCTCACCGACCCGGCCGCGAACAACGCCGCCAACGCAGCGGCAAAGCTATATCCTTGTTTCATGACTGTTCCTCCCCTGTTGATGTTGGTTATGCGTATTCGACGCAAAACAGGGTAGGCCAAATCAAGATAGATGGGAACCTCCTGGTGTTTACTCGGCGGCGGCCGGCAGCGTCGCCTTGCGGCGCAATTCATTGCCAAGAAACCGGGCGATGGCGCCCATGCCGGCG
>PTKA01000057.1 GCA_002937525.1 Alphaproteobacteria bacterium MarineAlpha10_Bin3 | reverse complement strand
TCTCGCGGTGTTCAACATGCTTCCGCTGCCGCCGCTGGATGGCGGGCGGGTCGCCGTCGCCGCAGGCAAAGGCGCGCATTGCCGCCGCGCGGGCCCGGATTTCGGTGCCCGGTCCGATTGGCCGCCTCGATCCCGCGCGGCTCAAGGCGTTGTTGATGCGGGCGGCGGCATGACGCTGGATATCGCGCATATGCTTTATCTGGCCTCAAGCTGGGTTCTGCCGGTGCTGCTCGCGGTGACCTTGCATGAGGCGGCGCATGGCTGGGTGGCCTGGAAGCTGGGCGATCCAACCGCCAAGGCGCTGGGACGGGTGAGCATGAACCCGTTTCGCCATATCGATCCGGTCGGGACGGTTCTGCTGCCGGCCATGCTGATCATGCTGCGCGCCCCGTTCCTGTTCGGCTGGGCCAAGCCGGTGCCGGTCAATTTCGCCCGGCTGCGCAATCCGCGCCGCGATATGGTGCTGGTTGCGCTGGCCGGGCCGGCCGCCAACCTTATCTTGGCGTTCGCGTCGGCTTTGGCGCTGCATGGGGTCATCTATCTGCCAACTGACGCGGCCAACTGGGCCATCGCCAATATCGGCAATTCGATTGTCCTGAACGTGATTCTCGCGGTGTTCAACATGCTTCCGCTGCCGCCGCTGGATGGCGGGCGGGTCGCCGTCGGGCTGCTGCCCCGGTTCCTTGCCGCACCGCTGGCGCGGCTGGAACGGTTTGGCATGGCGATCCTGATCGGCCTGATTTTCGTCCTGCCTCTGGCCGGCCGGCAACTGGGGCTGCACTTCGATCCGTTCGCCTGGCTGGTCGGCGGTCCGGTCAACTTCCTGAGCAGGCTTATTGCGGTTGCCGCGCGCATTGACTAGGAAGAAGCATGGCGGAACATTCGACATCCGATGGCGAGACAGGCGAACCTTTCGAGGCGACGCGGCCGGACTACCGGGCGGCCCAGGACGACAGCCTTGTCCTTGACCTGGACGGATTCGAGGGGCCGATTGACGTGCTGCTCACGCTGGCGCGCAAACACAAGGTCGATATCACCAAGATATCGATCCTGGCGCTGGCCAATCAGTATCTCGACTTCATCGCCAGGGCGCGCGGTTTGCGGTTGGAAATCGCCGCCGACTACCTGGTCATGGCGGCGTGGCTGGCCTATCTCAAATCCCGCCTGTTGCTGCCGTCCTCGGACGATGACGATGAACCGACCGGGGCGGAACTCGCGGCCCGGCTGGCGTTTCAATTGCAGCGCCTGGAATCGATGCGCGAAGCGGCGGGAAAGTTGATGCGCCGCGCCCAGCTCGGCCAGGACTTTTTCGCCCGTGGCAAACCGGACCCGGTCGCGGTCGATACGACGACCGTTTTCAACGCCACCTTGTACGATCTTCTGTCGGTCTATGGGACGATCCGCCAGCGCCAGCAATCGTCGGTGCTGCATATCGAGCCGTTGACGCTGTATTCGATGGACGAGGCGCTGGCGCGGCTTAATTCGCTGCTCGGCAAGACCCCGGACTGGACCGTCCTGGAAAAATTCCTGCCCGCCGCCACCAGCGATACCCTGCTCATGCGTTCCGCCATCGCCACCACCTTCGCCGCCAGCCTGGAACTGACCCGGCAGGGCAAGCTACAGATCAGCCAGTCCGGCACGTTCGCGCCGATCTATCTGCGCCGCCACCAGGACGAGCCGCGCGATGGATAGGTTCGAGCTGATGCGACTGCTGGAAGCGTTGCTGTTTGGCGCGACCGAGCCGTTTTCGGAACGCGAATTGACGCAACGGATGCCGGACGACACCGATATTGTCGGACTGCTGGCCGAATTGCGCGAACAATACGCCAATCGCGGCGTGCATCTGGTGCAGTTCGGCACGCGGTGGGCGTTTCGCACCGCGCCGGACCTTGGCCCCCATTTGCGCCTCAAGCGGGTCGTGCGGCGCAAGCTGTCGCGCGCGGCATTGGAAGTGCTGGCCATCATCGCCTATCATCAGCCGGTCACAAGGGCGGAAATCGAGGAAATCCGCGCCGTGGCGACCAGCCGGGGCACGTTGGACATCCTGCTGGAAGCGAGCTGGATTCGGCCGCGCGGCCGGCGACGGTTGCCGGGACGCCCCGTGACATGGGGGGTCACGGAGGCGTTCCTGGATCATTTTGGGCTGGAAAGCGTGGGGTCGCTTCCCGGCATCGAGGAATTGAAGGCGGCGGGGCTGCTTGAACACCGGCCGGGGCTGGGCATCCTGTCCGCCTTGCGCGATCGGGCCGAAGACGGCGAGCAAGGCGAAAGCGGCGAGCTTTACGATGCGGTCGAGTCCGACACCGCAATTGCGTTGGAAGAGTAATATGGACGCAGACACCAGGCCGCGGGTCATCGCGCTGGAGGCGGTCCAGCATCGCTACGACGATGTCGTCGCCATCGCCGAGTTGTCCTTGTCGGTCGATGCGGGCGAAGTGGTATGCCTGTTGGGGCCGTCTGGCTGCGGCAAGACGACGGCCTTGCGCATTGTTGCCGGGCTGGAGGCGCTGCAACAGGGCCGGGTGGTGCTGAATGGTGCCGTCGTGGCTGACGAGGGATGCGACCTGCCGCCGGAATCGCGCAAGGTCGGGTTCCTGTTCCAGGATTACGCCTTGTTTCCGCACCTCACGGTGGCTGGCAATGTCGGGTTCGGGTTGCGGCGGCTATCGGCGGCGGCGCGGCGCGAACGGGTGGCCGAAGCCCTCGAACAGGTCGTCCTGGGCAAACATGCGGTGCGCTACCCGCATGAATTATCCGGCGGCCAGAAACAGCGGGTCGCCCTGGCGCGCGCGCTGGCGCCAAGGCCGGCGCTGATCTTGCTCGACGAACCGTTTTCGGGGCTGGACGCACGAATGCGCGACCGGGTGCGCGATCAGACCTTGCACGCGCTCAAGCAAAGCGGCGCCGCCACGCTCATGGTGACCCATGACGCCGAGGAAGCGATGTTCATGGCCGACCGCATCGCGGTCATGCGCAGGGGCCGTCTGGTGCAGTTCGGGCCACCCGTGGAATTGTATTGCCATCCCAAGAACGCTTTCGTGGCCGAATTTTTTGGCGAGGTAAACCGATTTCCCGGTATCGCCCGGTCCGGCAAGGTCATGACGCCATTCGGTGCCCTTCCGGCCCGTGGGCTGAAGGAAGGCGATGCGGTCGATATCCTCATCCGGCCGGAAGCCCTGCGGCTAAGCGCCATCCATGAAGGGGTCGACCCGAAGCAGACCGTGACGGTGATTGCGTCGCGGATGCTGGGACGCACCAGTCTGATCCATCTTTCCATCCACCGGCAATCCGGCCGCGAACTGCATCTTCACTCGCGCATGCCGGGCCGCTTCCTGCCGCCGGAAAACGCCATCCTTGCGGTTGAGTTGGATAGCGACCAGGCCTTTGTTTTTCCAGCCGATTGCGAAAATAGCCAAGGACGGCGATAATACGCCGACATTGCGGTTTTGGCGTAGTTTCTGTAATCATCGCTGATCCGGTCTAGTAGATTAAGGAAGAAATAAATGGGTGCTTTCAGTATTTGGCACTGGTTGATTGTGCTGGTGGTTGTGCTGGTCCTGTTCGGAGGCAAGGGCAAGATTTCCAGCCTCATGGGCGACTTCGGCAAGGGTCTGAAATCCTTCAAGAAAAGCATGAAGGAAGAAGGTAAAGAAGTGCCGGCGGATGCCGCTCAGGCGATTGAGAGCGAAGCGGTCTCGACCGAAAAGGACACGACTTCGCATTCCTGATGCGGGGCATAACGTCACGGTAGCTCCCGATGCCCAATTATGCCTGATATCGGTTGGCAGGAACTGTTCCTTATCGCGCTGGTCACGATCCTCGTGGTTGGCCCGAAGGAAATTCCGCGCGTGCTGCGTACCGTATCCCTGTGGGCGCAAAAAATCCGAGGCATGGCTCGCGAATTTCAGAGCGGCATCGACGATCTTGCCCGCGAAGCGGACCTCGACGATTTCCGCAAGGAACTGGCCGAGGCGAAGGACTTCGATGTCGGACGCAACATCGAGGACATGATCGATCCGACCGGCGAATACGCCAAATCGATCCAGGACCTTGAAAATTCGGTTGAATCCTCGCTCGAAGAAGAACCCCTTGACGATATTGAGGACGTTGACGCCGCCGCCGCCGATGCCGATGCCGATGCGCTCGACGATGCGCCGGAGGGGCCGGCCGATTCCGGCGACAAACTTCCGGTGAAATCAGCGGGTGCCTGACCGATGGCCGAGGACAGCCCAGCGCAGAGCACGGCGGAGAAGGGCCGGATGTCGATGCTCGACCATCTGGTCGAGTTGCGCCGCAGGTTGATGTGGTCGGCAGTCGCGTTCATTGCGTGTTTTCTGATTGCCTATTATTTCGCCGACCCCGTATTCAATTTCCTGATCGAACCGCTGGCCGATCTCTGGGCCGGGCAGGAACCGCGCCGCCTGATTTTCACGGCATTGCACGAAAAATTCTTCACCGATCTGAAGATCGCCTTCTTCGTCGGCGCGTTTATTTCCTTTCCGGTGGTCGCCGGCCAGATGTGGATGTTCATTGCGCCGGGCCTGTACCGAAACGAAAAGAGCGCGTTTTTACCGTTTCTGGTCGCCACGCCGGTGTTGTTCTTCATTGGCGGCGCGTTTGTTTATTACTTCGTGCTGCCCGTCGCCTGGGAATTTTTCGCCAGCTTCGAACAGAGCGCCGAAGACGGAAAACTGGCCATCGAACTGGAACCCAAGGTGGACCAGTACCTGTCGCTGGTCATGCGGTTGATCTTCGCCTTTGGCCTTAGCTTCGAGCTTCCGGTCGTCCTCACCTTGCTGGCCCGGGTCGGGATCGTGTCGGTCGCGGGCTTGCGCAAGAACCGCCGATACGCGATCGTCATCGCCTTCATCGCCGCGGCGGTCCTGACGCCGCCGGACCCGATCAGCCAGCTTGGCCTGGCGATCCCGATCATCCTGCTCTACGAAGTGTCGATATTGTGCGCGATACTGGTCGAAAAACAGCGCCGTAAACGCGAAGAAGAAGCCGAAGCCGAGGCTGATTCCTGACCGGTCCCGCTGGACCAATTCACGGCGCCTGCCTATAACGGCGCACCAATTGGGTGGGTGAATCGATGCACGATCTACGGCAAATTCGCGCGGCGCCGGACGCGTTCGACCAGGGATTGGCGCGGCGCGGCGTGGCGGCGGCCGCGCAACGCATCCTCGATCTCGACCGGCGGCGCCGCGCGGTGCAGACCGCGTTACAGGAGATGTTGGAGCGGCGCAACGAAGCCTCCCGGCAAATCGGCCAGGCCAAGCGCGCGGGCGGGGGCGCCGCCGCGCTGGTTGCCGAAGTGCAGGCGTTGAAGGATCGTATCGCGACCGGAGAAAGCCAGGGCAAGGCGCTGGAATCCGAGCTGGATTCGATCCTGGCCAGCTTGCCGAACCTGCCGGCGGATGACGTGCCGGATGGCGATAGCGAGGACGACAACATTGAAATCCGCCGCCATGGCGACCAACCGGCCTTCGATTTCGCCCCGCGCGAACATTTCGATATCGGCGAGGCGCTGGGTCTGATGGATTTCGAGGCCGCGGCGTCGCTGTCGGGGTCGCGGTTTGTCGTTCTGCGCGGCGCATTGGCCCGGCTGGAACGCGCGCTTGGCAATTTCATGCTCGATCTTCACACCACCGAACATGGGTTCGCCGAAACCGCGCCGCCGGTGCTGGTGCGCGACGAAGCGCTGTACGGCACCGGCCAGCTGCCGAAATTCGCCGAGGATCTGTACCGGACCCAGGAAGATTACTGGCTGATCCCGACGGCCGAGGTCCCGCTGACCAATCTTGCGGCGGGCCGGGTGCATGAAGCGGCGCAATTGCCGATCCGCATGGCCGCCTGGACGCAATGCTTCCGCTCCGAAGCCGGGGCCGCCGGCAAGGATACCCGCGGCATGCTGCGCCAGCATCAGTTCGGCAAGGTGGAGATGGTCTGTATTACCCATCCAGAGCGGTCCGACGCCGAACTGGACCGCATGACCGGATGCGCCGAGGCGGTATTGCAGCGGCTCGGTCTGCATTACCGGGTGGTGACGCTGTGCACCGGCGATATGGGCTTCAGCGCCCGCAAGACCCACGATATCGAGGTCTGGCTGCCGGGGCAGGGCACCTACCGGGAAATATCAAGCTGTTCCAACTGCGGCGATTTTCAGGCCCGGCGCATGAAGGCCCGCTTCCGCGTGAAAGGCCAAAAAGGCACCCGCTTTGTCCACACCCTGAACGGGTCCGGCCTCGCCACCGGGCGCACCTTGATCGCGGTGATCGAGAATTATCAGAATGCGGACGGCTCGGTGCGCGTGCCCGATGTGCTGCGTCCCTATATGGGCGGATTGGACCGCATCGCATTGGCGGTGGCGTGATGGCGGTGGCGGGCTTTGCGCCACAGCGAATTCTGGTGACCAACGACGATGGCGTCAATGCGCCGGGGCTCAAGGTGCTGGAACGGATCGCCCGCAGCCTGTGCGCCGAAGTCTGGGTTGTCGCGCCCGAAACCGAGCAGAGCGGGGCCGGCCATTCCCTGACCCTCACCCAGCCGCTGCGTCTGCGCAAGGTGGGCCGGCGGCGGTTTGCCCTGAGCGGCAGTCCGACCGATTGCGTCCTGTTCGCGGTGTGCGAACTGATGCGCGATGCGCCGCCCGATCTGGTGCTCTCGGGCGTCAACCAGGGCGCCAATATCGGCGACGACATGACCTATTCGGGCACCGTCGCGGCGGCGATGGAGGCGACGATCCTGGATATCCCGGCAATCGCGTTGAGCCAGCAAACCAATGACGCTAAGCAGGCGCAGTGGCCGACGGCGGCGCATCACGCACCAGACATCATCCGCCGCCTGATGGCCGAAGGGTGGCCGGCGGGAATCCTGATGAACGTGAATTTCCCCGACCGCCCGCCCGATGACGTCGCCGGCGTCGCCGTCGTCGCCCAGGGGCGGTGCAAGGCGGGCTATAAAATTCACAAATTGACCGACCCGCGCCTGCGCACCTATTACTGGATCGGCACCGCTGTCGACCGCGCCGTCCGGTCCGGTAATACCGATTATCAGGCGCTGGAACGGGGCGCTATCTCGATCACGCCGCTGCACATGAACCTCACCCATCGCGGTACCCTGGCTAAACTGAAAAAGTGGTTTTCATGATCTCGGAGACTAAGAAAATTCGCCTTATTCTGGCGCTGCGCCAGAGCGGCATCACCAATACCGGGATCTTGGCGGCGATGGAGCGCGTGCCGCGCGACCGCTTCGTGCCCGAAGCATTCCGCGACCGCGCCTATGAAGACACCGCATTGCCGATCGGCCACGGGCAGACGGTCAGCCAGCCCCAGATCGTCGCCCGGATGATCGAGGCATTGGCCGTCCATGACCGGGTCAAGCTGCTGGAGATCGGCACCGGGTCCGGCTACCAGACGGCGATCCTGTCGTATCTGTGC
>PTKA01000056.1 GCA_002937525.1 Alphaproteobacteria bacterium MarineAlpha10_Bin3 | reverse complement strand
TGCTGAAACCGGGCGGCGTCCTGGTGATCGGCATCTGCACCCGCGAACAGCTCGCAAGCGGATTCTGGTTCACGCATCTGATACCCCAAGCCCTCGCCGCCTGCGCCAGGGTGACGATTCCACTCGAACTGCTGAACGAAATGCTCCAGGCCAGCGGTTTCGAGGTCCGTGAAAGTCTGGTCCCCTGGGACGAAACCCTCCAGGGCGATGCCTATTTCAACGCCCTGGGGCCGCTGGAGCGCGCCTGGCGGGACGGCGATTCGATCTGGACCCTTTCCCCGCCCGAGGAACTGGCGGCGGCGATGGAAAACATCCGGCAGCTCGACGCGGACGGCGATCTGGAGAATTTCGTGGAATCCCACGATGCCGCGCGCACGACCGTCGGCCAGATTACCTTCGTGTGCGCCGTGCGGCGTTAGACAGCGTTATCGGCGGCGTCCTTTGGAATGAGCCGCGAATAACCGCCCTGGTGAAATACCAGCGGGGCCGTGCCGGCATCGTACTCGACCGCTTCGACGCGGCCGATGACGATGATATGATCGCCGCCATCATGTTCGGCGTATGGCGAACATTGAAACGCCGCCAGATTGGGCACCAGGATCGGCACGCCGTTTATCCCGTCACGGTAATTGACGCCGCGCCATTTATCATTCCCCGATTTGGCAAATACACCAGATATCCGCCGCTGATCGTCACGCAGAACATTGAGGACGAAGCCCAGCGACATTTGCAGGTTTTCGAAACTGTTGGCCGTGCGCGCAAGGCAGATCGACACCAGCGGCGGATCCAGGGATACCGAGGTGAAGGAATTGATCGTCAACCCGATGCGCTCCCCGTCCTCGGCGAGCCCGGTCATGATGATCACGCCGGTCGGATAGCAACCCAGCGCATTGCGAAAATCCCGTGCATCGACGTTCGGAGCGGCTTTGTTCGTATCTTCCATGGGCGATCCGGATCTCGGCGTTTAACAGATTGGAAAAAATATCATACAAATTATCTCCGGCTGGCGCGCTTCTCAAAACTGGTGCCGGCATCAACGGGTCAGAAAGCCGCCATCGACTGCAATCAACACGCCGGTGACATAGGCCGACAGATCGGAGGCGAGGAAAATCGCCGGGCCGGCGATATCCTCCACCTCGCCGGGGCGGCCGAGCGGCGTCGTGAGCATAAAGCGCGCTTCCATATCGGTGTTGGCGCGGTTTTGCGCGTTCAGCGGCGTACGGATCAGGCCGGGGCCGATGGCGTTCACCCGTATCCCGTCGGGGCCGAGTTCCGCCGCCATGGCCCTGGTGAAACCCAGCACACCATGCTTGGAAACCGTATAGGCGGCCGCGTTCATGGTGTGGATATGCGATTGGATCGACCCGATATTGACGATCCGCCCCTTGGTCGCCTTGAGGGGTTCAAGAAACGCCCTGGTCACGTTGTAGGGGCCGTTGGTGTTGACGGCGATGATCGCGTCCCAATCCGCATCTGCGTCCGGCGCGGAGATCGGGTTGCGGCGGACGATTCCGGCATTGTTGACCAGGATAGATATCGGCCCGATATCGCGCGCGACCTCTGCCGCGACGGCGGCGCAGTTGGCCCGGTCGGTGACATCGAGCGTCATGGCGCGCGCATTTCCGCCGGCCTCGTCGATCATGGCTGCGGTTTGCGCCGCACCTTGCGCGTTCACGTCGGCGGCGACCACGCGAGCCCCTTCATCGGCGTAGCCCCGCGCAATCGCACGCCCGATGCCGGACGCGGCCCCCGTCACGACCGCAATATGTCCCGAAAGCAGCGTACCCATTTCCATCCCCCAGGTGGTTGCCTTGCAATGGCATACAACATTCGACAGGATCACGCCCCTAATACGCAAGAGGGCAAAACATGCAAATCGGCATTTCAATTCCGACCACCGAAATCGGCACCGACCCGGTCGCGATCCGCGACTTCGCCCAAGCAATCGAGGAAATGGGCTACGAGCATTTGACTTTGATCGACCATGTCCTGCAATCGGGCACGGCGGTGGCGGACGACTGGCGGTCGTTCTACACCCGTGCCAACATGTTCCATGAGCCGTTGATCTTCTATGCCTATCTGGCGGCGCTGACCACGCGGATCGAGTTATGCACCGCGATCCTGATCCTGCCGCAACGCGCCACCGTCCTGGTCGCCAAGCAGGCGGCGGAGCTGGACCTGTTGAGTGGCGGGCGGTTGCGGCTTGGCGTCGGCATCGGCTGGAACAAGCTGGAATTCGACGCCATGGATCAGAACTTCCACAATCGCGGCCGGCGGGTCGGGGAACAGATCGACGTGATGCGGAAGCTGTGGACCAACGAGTTGGTCACCTTCAAGGGCGAATGGCACAATATCGAGGATAGCGGGATCAATCCCCTGCCGGTGCAGCGCCCGATACCGGTGTGGATCGGCGCCTTCATCGAGCCGGCGATCGAGCGCGCGGGGCGTATCGCCGATGGCTGGCTGGCCAATCCGCGCGTGCCGCCGGCGCAATCGCAGGCTCATTTCGATATCTTCCGCGAAGCCGCCAACGCCGCCGGGCGCGATGGCGACGCGCTTGGCATCGACGTCACCGTCATGACCGGCGACACCGGGCCGCAGGCCTGGGCCGCCGAGGCGGACGCCTGGAAGGCGATGGGTGCTACGCACCTTACGGTGCGCACGATGGCGTCCGGACTGGACTCAATCGACCAGCATATCGAAACGCTGCGAAAGTTCCGCCAAACCTACCCGTAGGCCGGCGGCCGCCGCTGGCCCCAATCGGTTGCCTGTTCATAGGCCCAGCCGATCCGCAGCGCCATGGCCTCGTCATAGGCGTCGCAGACAATATGCAAGGAGAGCGGCAACCCCCCGGCGGTAAAGCCGTTGGGGATCGACAATGCGCAGCGGTCCAGCAGGTTCACCGCCCGGGTGAAGCCTGCCGGCGTGGTCGACTGGTCGATGGAATCGACCGGGACCGCAGGCGTGGCGACGGTCGGGGTCAGCAGCGCGTCATAGCCGGCCAGGGCCGCATCGAATTCAAGTTTCACCGTCTCGCGTTTGCGCAGGGTTTCCAGGTAGTCGCGCGCCGACAGATCGCGCCCGATCCAGATACGCGGCCGCACCGCCTCGTCGATCTGCAAATCCATGTCATCGACCCGGTCGCCAACCTCCAGATAGCCTTCGGCGCCAATGATCCGCCCGGTCATCCCACCCAGACTGGCGAAGACACGGGGCAGCGAGATTTCACCCACCGACGCGCCCAGCGCCCGCAGCGCCTCCAGAGACGCATCGAAGGCGGCCAGCACCTCGGAATCGACGCCCTCGCGCTCATTGGCCGGCATGACGGCCAGTTTCAGCCCGGCGATGCCGCGCTTCATGTGCGGCAGCGGGTCCGCGAACGCCACGCCCCGCGTCGCTTTATCGAGCGGATCGGGACCCTGCATCGCGTTGTACAGCAAAGCCGCATCCTCGACCGAGCGGGTCATCGGCCCCGGCGTATCGAGGGTGGCGGCCAGCGGCAGCACGCCATAGGTACTGATCCGGCCAATCGTGGTCTTCAACCCGACCAACCCGCACCAAGCCGCGGGCAGCCGCACCGACCCACCGGTATCGGTGCCAATCGCCCACGGCACCAGGCCCGCCGCGACCGACACCCCGGACCCGGCGCTGGAACCGCCCGGCGTGCGGTGCACGGCGCTGTCCCAGGGGTTCCACGGCGTCCCCATATGTTGGTTGGTGCCCCATCCGCCCATGGCGAATTCAACCGAATGGGTCTTGCCGATCACGATCATGCCAGCCGCGATCAGGCGCCGCGCCAGGGTCGCGGTGACCGGCGACACCCGGTCTTTCCACGGAAGCGATCCCCCGGTGGTAATCCGGCCTTCCAGATCGATGATGTCCTTCAGCGCAATTGGCACGCCATGCAGCGGCCCGACGCCATGGCGCGAACGCACCGCCTTGGCCGCCGCTTTGGCCGCCATTCGCGCATCGTCGCCATAGACGGTCACGAAGGCGTGCAGTTTTTCATCATGCGCGGCGATGCGTTCCAGCAGGCAGTCCATCAGATCGACCGGCGACAGCGCCCCGGATGCAATCCGCGTGGATAGCGCGTGAACCGGTTCGAAGGCGAGGTCATTGCTCATGGTCGGTTGCCTTTTTGTCTGCATCGCCGGAATTGGCGAATACGGTCCGGGCTTCGATTTCCGCGACATTGGCGGGGCGCGGAAAGGGTGCCGGCGCCGGCTCGCCGGGCACTCGCTCGCGGCCGATCGCCTGGAAGAATTCTTCCAGCCCGCCCGGCATCAAAACCCACATCATCTTCAGATCGCGGTCGGTGTCGTTGATAATTTTGTGGGCGTTTCCGGGTCCCGCATAGACGGTCGTGCCGGGCCGCACGCGATGTTCGACGCCGTCGACCAGCACCTTTCCGCTGCCCTCGAAAAAGAACAGTAATTCCTGTTCCACGCCGTGCTGGTGTTCGCGGATATAGCCGCCGGGCGCGATGACCTGGATGCCGCTGGAAAAGCCGTCGATCCTGGGGTCGCAGGCTTTCGAGACATGCAGTTCGGCATACCCGTTGGCCGGGACCGGCTGCCAGAAACTTCGCCCTTCGCCGGGCTGGACGACGATTGTGGCCCCCTTTGTCGTGGTTGCCATGGCTAAACCATCGAAGGCGCCCAGCCCGCGGGGCCGGTGCCATCCTTTGTGAGGCGCATCGGTGTCGCATTCTTGACCACCGGGCCGCCATCGATCGACAGGCCGATTGCCGCCAGCAACACCGCGTAGCTGCCGCCATGGGCGACGATCAGAATTTCGCCATGGCGCAGCACGTCGTTCAGTCCGTGCAGGGTCCGCAGGGTGAATTGCGCCAGGGTTTCGCCGTTATCCGGGCTGCCGGCCCAGTTAAGGTCGATATTCGACTGGCCGCACCAGTCGCCCCAATCGCGCTCATGCAAGGCGGGCACCTGGTGAATCGGCTTGCGGCAGGCCGCATTGACGATTTCCGCAGTTTCCCAGGCCCGTTCCAGATCGCTGGCATGAATTTCGCTGAATTCGACCGCCGCCAACACGGCGGCCGCCTGACGCGCCTGGCCGCGCCCGGTATCGTTCAGGGTCACGCCGCGCTGGGTCTGGATGATGCGCCGGTGATTGAGTTCGGTCTCGCCATGACGCAGAAAATAGAACCGGTCCGAAACCGTCGACAACCCACCCGCCTGGGCCGTAATTTCCTGCATCTGGCGATGCCAGGCCGGCGTATCCATGCAAAAAATCCCTTCTTGCAAAACCATAAATGTATCAGACGACGGGGCTCTTGCCGCCATCGACGTTGATCGCCACGCCGGTAATATAGGAGCCCTGTTCGGAAGCAAGGAAGCACGCGATATTGGCGAATTCCTCGGCCGTGCCGAGCCGCCCCATCGGGATCGCCTTGCCCATATTGGCGTAGAATTCCTCCAACGTCTGATCGGTATCGAGACCGGCGTGACGCTGGACCCATTGATCGCTGCGGATATTACCGACCATCAACCCGTTCACCAACACGTTATAAGGCGCGCCCTCCGCGGCCAATATCTTGGTCAAAGCCAGGCCGGCGGCGCGCGATACCGCCGTCGGCGCACCCTCCGCCGGCGGCACCTTGGCGCCAAGATTGAGCGTGTTGATGATCCGGCCCCATTTGCGTTGCTTCATTCCGGGCAACACCAGCCTGCACAACCGGATCGACGCGAACAGCTTGAGATCGAGATCGGCCTGCCACATCTCGTCGGTGATGGTCTCGAAGGGGCCACGGACCGACGTGCCGGCATTGTTGACCAGGATATCGACCGGGCCCAGCGTATCGACGACCGATTGATGCATCGCTTCGATTTGATCCGCTTCGCGCACGTCGCACGCAAAGGACGCGATCTTGCCGCTGTTCCCGCCGACCGCCGCCCTGAGTTCGGCTTCGGCCTCCGCCAGCACTTCCGCCCGCCGTCCGATCAGGGCGACATTGGCGCCGGATTCGGCGAAGCGGAGCCCGACTGCGTGGCCCAGCCCCAGACTGCCGCCGGTGATCAACGCGGTCCGGCCATCCATTCGTACTTCCATGCAAATTTCTCCCGCTCAACGGTTCTACAATGTCGCCCACATCCGCATCAGATTGGCGTGCGATTTCATCAGCAGGCGGGCTTCATCCGACGCCGGCGCCTTTTCACGAATAATCCGCGATGCGCGGTCAAGGTCGTGCAGCAATTCCCGGCGCGCCGGATCCGCGACAATGCTCTGAATCCACGTCACGACGGCGTGCCGCGTCCCCTTGGTTACAGGTTCCACACAATGGACGGCCGAAGCCGGGTACAGGACCGCATGACCGCGGGCCAAGCGAAACAGCGCCTGACCGCCAGCAGTGTTCACCATCAACCCGCCGCCCTCATAGCTGTCCGGATCGCTCAGGAACACGGTCACGGCGATATCGGTGCGCACCGGACGGCCATCCGCCATCAACGGATTGTCGGTATGCCAGCCATAATCCATGCCCGCTTCATAGCGGTTGATGATTTGCCGCATGACCCGTGTCGGAAGGCAGGCGCTGCGAATAACGTCGTGGCGCACCAGGGCCTGAATCACTGCCTTGTCCACGTCATCGCCCTGGGTGGGGCGCTCCAGTTGCTGATTATTCCTGCCCGCGCTGGCCGCGCCGTCGATGAATTTGCCATCGGCGATCGCGGCGTCGATCAGCGCCAATTCCTCGGCGTTAAAGACATCGGGTAACTGTAGAAACATGTCTTTTCATCCTTCCAGTTACGCGGCGTGCGCCTTTCGCGCCGCGCTCAATTATCCCGTCCGGGCAGGGAGAATTCGCCGCGCCACAATCCACGTCCCGCCTTGCGGGCGCGCATCTGGTTCTTGGCGTGTTTTCTTCCAAGCAGGGGGTCGGCGACCGCCCAGCCGGTATGAACCATGTTCGCCGCGATGTCGAACCCGCCGGATTCGCAATCCGCCTCGCGAACGCCCGCCTTGGTTTCCGTGCGCAACCGGCAGCGAACCGTGCCGCCGAAAACCAGATCCATCAACGCCGTCCTGGAGATCAGACCGCAGGAATACGGCTTGTTTTTCGCCCGGCAAAGCTGGTCCGGTTTCGGCGCGGTGATTCCATAGAGATGCACGGTTACGCCCTGCACGATCAGAATATCGCCGGCGATCGGTGTCGGGACCCCGGACAGTTGCGCCTGGGCGGCCTGCGGCGCAAAGAGCAGCAGACCCACAATGACGATATTCCTCATTCCGGGATCGCGCGCGCGCCGCTGGCGCGGATATAAAGGCCGTCGAAATTCCCCAGAGAAATCGAATGCGCGTAGATCGGGCCGAGCCATTTGCGGCCCCACCAATCGAGGATAATGTCTTCAGGCAGAGCGTGAAGTTTCTCCATATCGACAACCTTAACAGCCCGTTGAAAAAGTCACCATTGGCCTGGTTTCACTCCACAGCGATCCATATGGCGGCGAAGGCGGTTTTGCCCTCCTGAGAGACGATGAGGA
>PTKA01000055.1 GCA_002937525.1 Alphaproteobacteria bacterium MarineAlpha10_Bin3 | reverse complement strand
GCCAGCACCAAAGGAACCGCCGACGGTCACGGTGAATTTCGGCACATTGGCGCAGGCGACGGCGGTCACCAGCTTGGCGCCGTCCTTGGCGATGCCGCCGGCTTCGTATTTTTCACCGACCATGAAGCCGGAGATATTCTGGAGAAAAATCAGCGGAATTGCGCGCTGGCAACATAGTTCGATGAAATGCGTGGCCTTCAGCGCCGATTCCGAAAACAGGATGCCGTTATTGGCGACGATGCCGACCGGATAGCCGTGCAGATGGGCGAAACCGCAAACCACCGTCGTGCCGTACAGCAGTTTGAATTCATCGAATTCGCTGGCATCGACAATGCGCGCAATCACCTCGCGGATATCGTAGGAATGACGCCGGTCGATGGGCACCACGCCATTCAGTTCTTCGGGCGCATGGGCCGGTGGGCGCGGTTCGCGCAAGGCCAGGCCGACGCGCTTGGTCCGGTTCAAGGTGGCGACGATCCGCCGGCAGATCGCCAGCGCATGGGCGTCGTCGTCGGCCAGATGATCGGTCACCCCCGACGTGCGCGAATGCAGATCGGCGCCGCCCAGATCTTCGGCCGACACCACTTCGCCGGTCGCCGCCTTCACCAGCGGCGGCCCGGCGAGGAAAATCGTGCCGGTTCCCTGGACGATGATCGATTCATCCGACATCGCCGGAACATAGGCGCCGCCCGCCGTACACGACCCCATGACGGCGGCGATCTGGGGAATGCCGAGACTGCTCAAGGTCGCCTGATTGTAGAAGATACGGCCGAAATGCTCGCGGTCGGGAAAGATGCCGTCCTGGTGCGGCAGATTGGCGCCGCCCGAATCGACCAGATAGATACAGGGCAGATTGTTCTCGCGGGCGATTTCCTGCGCCCGAAGATGCTTCTTTACCGTGATCGGATAATAGGTGCCGCCCTTGACCGTCGCGTCATTGGCGACGATGACGCATTCGGCGCCCGAAACCACGCCGATGCCGGTGACGATCCCCGCCGAGGCGATATTGTCGTCATACATGCCATCGGCGGCGAGCGGCGAGAGTTCGAGAAACCGCGCGCCTGGATCCAGCAATCCGCGCACCCGTTCATGCACCGGCAGCTTGCCGCGCGCGATATGGCGCGCCATCGATGCGGCGCTGCCGCCCTTCGCGGCAGCGTCGATTTTTTCCCGCAGATCGGCGACCAGCCCGTCCATCGCCTGGGCATTGGCCTTGAATTCCTTCGAGCGGAGCTTGATGGCTGTTTGGAGTACCGGCATGAAAAAAGCGCTTTCAGTGGAGAAGACCGAAGGACCCGCAAGCCCTACCAGGGAATATCGAAGCCATCATAATTGATGAAACGGCCGCTATCTTTCAGGGTCAAGCGGTCGATCACGTTGCAGATGCCATGGACGCTGACTTTCACGTCGATGGCCGCGCCAGGGCCACCCATGCCGGTGCGCACCCACCCTGGATGAAACAGCGTAGCGCCGATTCCGCGCGGTGCCAGATCGACCGACAACACATTCACGGCGGCGTTCAGGCACGCCTTGGCCGAACGGTAGATCATCGCGCCGCCGGCTTTGGACTGGGCGATGCTACCCATCAGGGAGGAGATGAAAACCATCTGCCGGCGCTGCGAGGCGGCAACGTTATCGGCGAGTGCGGCCGCGACCCGGACCGGGGCCAGCGCGTCGACCGCCACGACCTGCGCCCAGGCGTCGAAATCGATCGACCCCAGATCGTAATCGCGCGGCCCGTAGATGCCGGCATTGTTAAGCAATACATCGATCGGCTCCCCGTCCAGTGCCGCCGCCAAGGCGGCCACCGAATCGCCGTCGCCGACATCCAGCGCCAGCGCATCGCCGTCATAGGCATCGGGATCGCGGCACGTCGCGATCACGCGCCAGCCCGCGGCCTCGAAATGGCGAACGAAGCCCTGGCCAAGACCCCGGTTGGCACCAGTGATAAGCACGGTTGGCATAAGCCGTCCTAAAAGCCGGTAATTTTCACGAGGATCATCGCCATGCCGCGCACCGGGCGCGCATCATTCGATCCGGCGTCACCGTCAGGCGGCGCGGCCGGTGCGCCGTCGAATTTCATGCATGTGGCCTTCATTTTCCAAGCCCATCCTTTCGCGCCGGACCGCTTAAAGCGGCTTGCCGGCCTTGGTAACGAAGCGCAGCGCGCCATCGACAATCCGCAAGGCCATGTCGATATCGGGATAATCGACCTCGTCGCCGTCGCTGCGGTCGCCAATTTCAAGATAACTTGCCGGATGGCCGCTCTTGTTCACCAGATGATGCCCATCGGCAACCCCAGCGGGGAAGCCAGCCGCCATGCCCGCCTGCAAGACCTGTTCGCCGGCATCGCTGATCAGGACCAGTTCGCCTTCCAGAACATAGATGAATTCATCCTGCCTGGTGTGCCAGTGGCGCTGCGCGGAACCGGCCCCCGGCGCCAGATGGACCAGATTGACGCCAAAATTCTTCAACCCCACCGCATCGCCCAGCTTGCGCTTCACGCGCGCCTCGCTCACCGCCTTGTAGCGGGCGGGGTAGCTGCTGCCGGTGCGCGATGGCACGTCGAGCGGATCGAAGGCCGGCAGATTTGGTTTGATGCCGTTCATCAGGATGTCTCCTCGAATAACTCGCGGCCGATCAGCATACGGCGGATTTCGCTGGTGCCGGCGCCGATCTCGTATAATTTGGCGTCGCGCAGCAGCCGGCCCGTCGGGCTCTCGTTCATGTATCCCATGCCGCCCAGCGACTGGATCGCCTCCAGCGCCATCCAGGTCGCCTTTTCCGCCGCATACAGGATCGCCCCGGCGGCGTCCTTGCGGGTCGTCTCACCCCGGTCGCAAGCCCGCGCCACCGCATAGACGTAGGCCTTGGCCGCGTTCATTGTCGTGTACATATCGGCAAGCTTGCCCTGCATCATCTGGAAGGTGCCGATCGGCCGGCCGAACTGTTCGCGTTCATGCACATAAGGCACGACCACATCCATGCACGCCTGCATCAGGCCAAGCGGCCCGCCGGCCAGCACCAGACGTTCGTAATCGAGCCCGCTCATCAGCACATTGACGCCGCCGCCCTCTTCGCCCAGCACGTTTTCCGCCGGCACCTCGCAATCCTCGAAAATCAGCTCGCAGGTGTCCGAGCCGCGCATACCCAGCTTGTCGAGCTTGGGCGCGGTCGAAAAACCCTTGAACTTCTTTTCGACCAGAAAGGCGGTGATGCCGCGCTTGCCCGCATCCAGATCGGTCTTGGCATAGACCACCAGGACATCGGCGCGCGGACCGTTGGTGATCCACATCTTGGCGCCATTCAGGATATAGCGGTCGCCTTTGCGCTCCGCGCGGGTCCGCATCGACACCACGTCCGACCCGGCGCCGGATTCGCTCATCGCCAGCGCGCCGATATGCGCGCCCGAAATAAGCGCCGGCAGATAACGGCGCTTCTGCTCGGCGCTGCCGTTCCGGTTGATCTGGTTGACGCAAAGGTTGGAATGCGCGCCATAGGACAGCCCGACCGACCCCGACGCGCGGCTGATCTCCTCGACCGCAACGACATGTTCGGTATAGCCCATGCCGGCACCGCCGAATTCCTCGTCCACGGTAATGCCATGCAGGCCCAGATCGCCCAGCAGCGGCCACAGATCGGCGGGGAATTCGTTCGATTGGTCGATCTGGGCCGCGCGCGGCGCAATGTGGTCGGCGGCGAAGGAACGCACGCTATCGCGCAGCAAATCCGCGGTTTCGCCAAGATCGAAATTCAGCCCCGGCATTTGGTTCGAGATCATGGTCTCTCCTTCGCTTCGATCGCAATTCCTAGCACGGCGTGGCAGTAGGCTAAAACAGGATCAGGACGGCCAATCCAAGGAAGCAGAAAAATCCGACCACATCAGTCACCGTGGTCAGGATGACGCTGGAACCGAGTGCTGGATCGACGCCGGCGCGGTCCAGTCCCAGCGGGATCAGCAGGCCGGCCAGACTGGCGACGATCATATTGATAATCATCGCCGCCCCGATCACCAGGCCGATTTCCAGCGACGAAAACCAGACATAGGCAACCAGGCCGACCAGAACGGCGAAGACCATGCCGTTGATGCCGCCGACCAGCGCCTCCTTGCCAAGGATGCGCGCGGCATTGCTGGCGGTCAATTCCTTCATCGCCAGCGCGCGGACCGCGACGGTCAATGTCTGGGTCCCGGCATTGCCGCCCATCGAGGCGACGATCGGCATCAGCACGGCCAGCGCCACGACCTTTTCGATTTCCGCCTGGAAAAAACCGATCACGGCCGACGCCATGATCGCGGTGGCCAGATTGGCCAGCAGCCAGGAGCCGCGCAGCCGGGTCGTCTCAGCCACCGCTTCGTACAGATCGTCGCTCTGCACGCCGCCCAGCTTGAGGATGTCTTCTTCATGTTCCTCGTCGATCACATCGACCACGTCATCGACCGTTATCACGCCGACCAGACGGCCGGATTCATCGACGACCGGCGCTTCGACCAGCGCGTACTGGCGAAACAGGAAGGCGACTTCTTCTTGATCCGTGACCGCCGGGATCGGCTTGATGGCGGCGTCCATGATGTCCACGACCGGCACGATCCGCTGGCGCCGCAGCAGCGTGCTGGACATCACCACGCCGAGCGGGTGGTGGTCGGGACCGATCACGAACAGCCCGTAGAAGGCGTCGGGCAATTGCGCGTCGCTGCGCAGATAATCGATGGTCTGGCCGACATTCCAGCCGGCCGGAACGGCGGCGAATTCGCGCCGCATCAATCGCCCGGCGCTGTCCTCGGGATAGCCAAGGGCGGCTTCGTAGAGCGCCCGGTCGCCGTCGGGAACCCGGTCCAGCAGCGCCTGGCGGTCCGCGCCGTCCAGTTCCTCGATCAACTCAAGCGCATCGTCGCTTTCCAGCCCGGTGACCATCCGGGCCAGGGCGGCCGGACCAAGCTCTTCGATCAGGTCGTCGCGAACCGCTTCGTCAAGATGCACGAAGACCTCGGGGTCCCATTCACCGCCCAGATAATCTTCCAGAAATTCCCGGTCATGCCCGGACAGCGCCTGCACCAGATCGGCCAGATCGGCGGCGTGCAGCGGCGCCACCAAGGCCCGCAATCCGGCCCGGTCGCGCACCTTGATCGCGTCATGCGCGGCGCGGACAAGATCGTCCGTCAGGCCGTACAGGCCGGTCAAATCGTGACTGCTGGCGACCGGCTCGGCCAATCAGCGCTCCTTAGCTAATCGCGGCTAATCGCGGCTATTCGCGGCCCTGCGCATCGACCACCGCATAGGCGGTCATGTTGACGACGCCGCGCGTGGACACCGACTGGGTGACGATATGCACCGGCGCCGCCATGCCCAGCAGCATGGGGCCGACCGACAGCCCCTCGCCCACCGTCTTCAGCAGGTTAAAGGCGATATTGGCGGCGTCCAGCGAAGGGGCGACCAGCAGGTTGGCGTTGCCGGACAGCCGCGAATTGGGGAACACCCGCTCGCGGATGCCGGCATTGACGGCGGCGTCGGCGTGCATTTCGCCCTCGACCTCCAGATCCGGGTCGCTGTCATGCAGGATGGCGACGGCCTTGCGCATCTTGCGCGCCGATTCGCTGTTGCGGGTGCCGAAGTTGGAATGCGACAGCAAGGCAATCTTGGGTTCGATCCCGAAGCGCCGCACCTCCTGCGCCGCCAGCCGGACCATGCCGGCAATCTGCGCCGCACTGGGGTCCACCTTGACATGGGTGTCGCACAGGAAATAACTGCCCTGCGGCAACACGACCAGACTGAGCGCCGAGATATCCTCGACCGTGTCCGATTTGCCGATGATCTGGATCAGATCGACCAGATCCTTTTCATACTGGCCATGGGTGCCGCAGATCAGCGCGTCGGCTTCGCCGCGTTTGACCATCACCGCGCCCATGATCGTCGCGTCGTTGCGGACCAACTCCCGCGCCCGGCCGGGCGTCACCCCCCGGCGCACATTCAGTTCATGATATGTCGCGGCGTACTCTTCTTGCCGCGGATCGGTTTGCGGATCGACCAGTTCGACATCGCCGCCAAGTTCGATGCGCAAGCCAAGTTCCTTGATACGGGCTTCGATCACCGCGCGCCGGCCGATCACGGTCGGTTGCGCCAGCCCGTCATCGACCGCCATCTGCACCGCGCGCAAAATCCGCGGATCTTCGCCTTCGGCATAAACGACCTTCTTCGGGTCCAGGCGGGCCTGCTCGAACACCGGGCGCATGATCTGGCCGGACCGGAATACAAAGGCGGCCAGTTTGCGGCGGTATTCGTCGAAATCGGCGATCGGGCGGGTGGCGACGCCGCTATCCATCGCCGCCTTGGCGACGGCCGGCGCGATCTCGATGATAAGGCGCGGATCGAACGGTTTGGGGATCAGCTTTTCACGCCCGAACGTCCCCACTTGCCCGCCGAACGCCGCCTGGACGATTTCCGAGCTTTCCGCCATCGCCAAATCGGCGAGCGCCTTGATGCAGGCGATCTTCATCTCCTCGTTGATCGTTGTTGCACCGGCATCGAGCGCGCCCCGGAAGATGAACGGAAAGCACAGCACATTGTTGACCTGGTTGGGATAGTCCGACCGGCCGGTGCAGATGATCGCGTCGGAGCGCGCCGCGATGGCTTCTTCGGGGGTGATTTCCGGCGTCGGATTGGCCAGCGCCATGATCAGCGGGTCCTTGGCCATGGTCTTGACCATCTCGCCCTTCAGGGTTCCCGGCGCCGACAGGCCAAGAAAGACATCCGCGCCGGCCAGCGCATCGGCCAGGGTGCGGTGTTTGGTTTCGACCGCGAAATATTCCTTGTACTTGTCCATCCCGCCGGGCCGGCCCTTGTAGATCACGCCGGTGCGGTCGGTGACGATGATGTTTTCGCGCGGCACGCCCAGGCTGATGATCTGATGCAGGCAGGCTTGCGCGGCGGCGCCGGCGCCCGACGTCACCACGCGGATTTCCTCGATCTTCTTCTCGACCACGCGCATCGCGTTATAGATGGCGGTGGCGACGACGATGGCGGTGCCGTGCTGGTCGTCATGGAAGACCGGAATGCCCATCCGCTCGCGCAGCAGCCGTTCGATCTCGAAACAGGCCGGCGCGCCGATATCTTCCAGATTGATGCCGCCGAAGGTCGGCTCCAGCCGGGCGACGCATTCAACGAACTTCTCGACATCGGTCTCGTCGATCTCGATATCGAATACATCGACATTGGCGAATTTCTTGAACAGGACCGCCTTGCCTTCCATCACCGGCTTGGAGGCCAGCGGACCGATATTGCCAAGGCCCAGAACCGCCGTGCCATTGGTGATGACGCCGACAAGATTGCCGCGCGCGGTCATGCTCGCGGCTTCCAGCGGGTCGTCATGGACCAGCATGCAGGCCGCCGCGACGCCCGGCGAATAGGCCAGCGCCAGGTCGCGCTGGTTGGCCATCGGCTTGGTTGCAACGATCTGCAACTTGCCCGGCGGATCCATGCGGTGGTAGATCAGCGCCGCTTTATCGATTTCTTTATCCTGGCTCGATCCCTGGCTCATATCCTGTTCCCCCCTGTCGAACGCAGCGCTTTATGTGCGCCGGTGATGAGCTAACCGAAACCACCCAATCCGCCCCAGATTGTCTTAAACCCAATAAGCCCCGTGCCTTTTCAGGCAATGGTGCGGTCGAGAAGACTCGAACTTCCACGAGGTTTCCCCCACAGCGACCTCAACGCTGCGCGTCTACCAATTCCGCCACGACCGCAT
>PTKA01000054.1 GCA_002937525.1 Alphaproteobacteria bacterium MarineAlpha10_Bin3 | reverse complement strand
TCCGCGTGCGAATGAGCGTCCGTTCCGGCGTGAAAGACACGGTACGCCGCTGCCGCCGCATCGGTTTGCGCCTTTTGTCCGGTCAGCCCGCGCAGGCGCGGATGGAAATTGGCGACGTAACCGGCCAGAAACTCGACCGTATCGCGTGCCGGATCGACCGTGATGAACAGGGGCTGAATTGCCTCCGCTTTCGCGCCCAGCAAATCGAGCGCAACCGCGATATTCTGCAATTCGGCCGAACAGATATCGGGGCAGGCGCCATAGCCAAAAAACACCAGCATCAGCTTGCCGCGAAAATCGGTGTCGGCGACCGCCCGCCCGGTATGGTCGATCAGATTGAACGGGCCGCCGATCGAAACATTGGTCGCCACTTTGATGCTGGTAACCGGGCCCACGATGGCGACTGGCGCGCGGTCCGACATGCGCCAGACCACAAACGCCGTCGTCGCGATCGCCAGCAACGTCGCCAGCATCGCGCCGATCAAAAAGGAAGAGGGTCTAAAATTCATCGCACCGAAATGTCACAAGGTTGCGCCCGGCATTATACATACAAGAAGTGTGCAATTCGTGACAAGTGGTCATATCGCCGCATGGCCGCGCTTTTTTGGTATCGGTGCCGGCCGGCGGAACTGAAATGCCGCGATTGCGTCCCCTCACTGCCACATTCCCGCCATATCCGGCAATGAAGGTGGCATTCACGGTCAGGTGATCTTATTTTAGTTTTGCGAGACCCGCAGCGGAACAGGCCGGACGGGTTGTGGGAGAATTTGGATGCGCCGGACAATCGCGCTTGTTGACGACGACCGCAATATCTTGACCTCGGTTTCGATGACGCTGGAAGCCGAAGGATATAGCGTGCGAACCTATAGCGATGGCGAGGAGGCTTATCGGGGCATTAGCCAAAAGCCGGTCGATCTGGCGATCCTGGATATCAAGATGCCGCGCATGGACGGCATGGAACTGCTGCAAAACTTGCGAAAAACCAGCCGCCTGCCGGTCATATTTCTGACCTCGAAGGATGACGAGATCGACGAGGTGCTGGGCCTTCGCCTGGGCGCCGACGACTATATCAAGAAACCGTTTTCACAACGCCTGCTGATCGAACGCATTCGCGCCTTGCTGCGCCGCGCCGACTCGCTCGACGATCCACGGGCGCGCAAGCGCGACGCCATGCTGGTGCGCGGCGATCTGGTTCTCGACCCGGAGCGCCATATGTGCACCTGGAAAAGCCAGGGCGTGCAGTTGACCGTCACCGAGTTCCTGTTGCTGCGGGCGCTGGCGCAATATCCGGGGCATGTAAAGAGCCGCGATCAGTTGATGGACGCGGCCTACGGCGAAAAGATCTATGTCGATGACCGGACAATCGACAGCCACATCAAGCGGCTGCGCCGGAAATTCCGCGATATCGACGGCGATTTTTCGGAAATCGAAACCCTGTATGGCGTCGGATACCGCTACCAGGACAACTGATACCAAGGAGCCGCGGGTGGGGAGCAAGGCCGCGTCAATCCGCGCCAAAAAGCGCATCTTGTCGCCGTTGACCTGGCGCATTCTGGCAATCAACATATTTGCGTTGGCGACGGCGGTGGCGGGCCTGCTGTTTCTTGGCCCCTACCGCGACGGGTTGATCGAGGCCGAACTCGATGCGCTGAAGACCCAGACCAACATTTTCGCCGGTGCGCTGGGCGAAGGTGCCATCCGGACGGAGCCGACCGGACAGCAGAAACTGGATGTCCGCCACGCCGCCGACATGATCCGGCGCCTCACCGCCAATGCCGATGTGCGCGCGCGGCTGTTCGTGGTGTCGGGTGAACTGGTTGCGGACAGCCGGCGGCTCGGCGAAGGCGGCCGGCTGGTGCGCATCCTGTCCTTGCCGCCGCCGCGCGACGACGACACGGCGGCGCGCCGTGTTGCGCGCGTCGTCGACTGGATGTTCGATTCGCTACAGACGCGCAACGACCTTGAAACCTACCGCGAGGCGCCGCGCCAGACCATCGCCGACTACCTGGAAACCCGCCTGGCGCTGGCCGGCAAGGCGACCGGGATCGCGCGCCGCAACAACGAAGGCGGCTACATTCTGTCCGTCGCCATGCCGGTGCAGCGCTACCGCCAGGTCATCGGCGTAATCATGCTGTCGCGCAGCGGTACGGATATCCAGCAATCGGTGCGCAACATCCGCTTTGTCGTGCTGGAAATATTCGCCGCCGCCCTGGTCATCACGATTTTGCTGTCGTTCTATCTGGCGGGCACGATCGCGCGGCCGGTGCGGCGGCTGGCGGAAGCCGCGATGGGCGTGCGCGACGGTCTTGGCGGCACCGCGGTGGAGATCCCGGACATGACCCGGCGCGGCGACGAGATCGGCGATCTGTCCGGCGCGCTGCGCGACATGACCGACGCGCTTTACAAGCGCATCGACGCAATCGGCCGGTTCGCCGCCGATGTCAGCCACGAAATCAAGAATCCCCTGACGTCGCTTCGAAGTGCGGTGGAAACCGCGGCCCGGGTGCAGGATCCCGCGCAGCAAAGACAATTAATGTCGATCATTCTCGACGATGTGCAGCGGCTCGACCGCCTGATCACCGACATTTCCGACTATACGCGCCTCGACGCCGAATTGGGGCGCGAGCGGCGCAAGCCGGTCAATCTTGGCGATATGCTGACGACCCTGGCCGATATCCACCGCACCGCCGACGGCGCGGACGCACCCCGGATCGACATTGACATTGCGGCCGGCGCGAATATCGAAATATCCGTGGTGGAAAGCCGGATCGCCCAGGTGCTGCAAAATCTGATCGCCAATGCGGTGAGCTTCAGCCCGCCCGGCGGCGTCATCCATATCAAGCTCACGCGCAAGGACGATATTCTCGCCGTCTGCATCGGCGATGACGGCCCCGGTATTCCCGACGGCAAGCTGGATGCGGTCTTCGAGCGCTTCTATTCCCAACGGCCGGCCGGCGAAAAATTCGGCACCCATTCCGGGCTCGGCCTGTCGATCTCCAAACAAATCGTCGAAGCCCATGACGGCACGATCGAGGCATCGAACCGCACCGATGCCGACGCCAAGACCATCGGCGCCCGCTTCACCGTCCGCCTGCCGGTTGTTTGAGCGGGTGCCTTCGTGGCCAAGAAGCCCGGTTTGCCGATTCGCGCGGTTGGGGGTTACACTCTTCGGCAACCAACCAGCCCGGAGGCGATAAAATGAGCACCGTCGACCCGCACCGCGTGATGATGACCGGCGAAAACCCCTTTATCCGGTTGAGCGAAACCAAGGATGGCCCGGAGACAACCCACGCCGGTTTCTGGCGCGTCATCTGGAGTCCGGCGGGGCCGGGCCATGTGCTGTATCTCAAGAGCGAGTTGACCGACGATGAATGGCGGATCTATGCCGACAACATCGCCATGGCGCGCTGGCTGCAAAACACCATTCAGGGCGTGCTGAACGAAGACCTCGCCGATGTGACGATCCCGGTGATCGACGCGGAGTTCGAGAAATCAGGCGACCCGAACTATTTCTGGACCGAACAGATCCTCACCCCGGATGAGGACATCACCCTGACCTGGCACGATCTGGGCGACCCGCTGCTGGTGCATACCGAACCGGACCCCACCGGCCGGCCCTACGGCGTGTGTACGATCCTGATCCCCGCCGCGAGCGCGCGGCTGACCCTGAACGGCGTTCAGGCCGCCGGCCAGCCCTGGCCCAACGACCGCGAAGGCCGGCCGTTCAGCACCTGCGCGCTGGCGTTTTCCGAGAGCTGGACGCAGGCGCGCTAGGCCAGATTGCGGCACCTCTTTTACTTTGTGCGGCGTGTCGTGTAGCCTTTTTGCTTGCCCGCGTTAATTATAGCCGATGTCAGGAGAACACCATGGCGGTTGCCGAAGTCGTCCGTAAAGCCGAAATGAGCGAAGCCGAATGGGATACACGGGTCAATCTGGCCATGCTGTACCGGGTCATTGCCAGGCTGCGCATGACCGATCTTGTCTTCACCCATCTGTCGGCGCGTATTCCCGGCGAAGAGAACACCTTCCTGATCAACAATTACGGCGAGATGTTCGAGGAAGTCACCGCTTCCAGCCTGACCAAGATGGACATGGACGGCAATGTGATCGGCGACGGCGACTTCAATTTCGCCGGATACTGCATCCATAGCGGCATCTACATCGCCCGGCCGGACGTGATGTGCGTCTCCCATCTGCACACCAAGGCCAGCGTCGCCGTGTCGGCGCAGGAATGCGGATTGCTGCCCTTGTCGCAGCATTCCCTGGTGCCGTTGCTGACGATGGCCTATCACGATTACGAAGGCCCGGCCAACGATCTGGCCGAACGCGAATCCCTGGGCCGCGATATCGGCGACAAATACTGCCTGATGCTGCGCAATCACGGCTTGCTGTGCGCCGGCCGCACGATCCCGGAATGCTTCCATTTCACCTATTATTTCGACACCGCCTGCCAGATTCAGATCGATGCGATGGCCGCCGGTTCGGTCAAGCAGATACCGGCCGATGTCGTCGCCAGCAGCCACAAGCAATATCAGGCGGGATTCGACCGCGGCGAGATGGGCGTGCGGGCCTGGGAAGGACTGCGCCGGCAGCTCGAACGCGACGGCGCCAATTACGCAATTTAACGGCCGAGGACCAGACCCATGGCGGTAACCCAACTCAATCCCAAGCCCGGCATGAGCGACGCGGAATGGCAAGCGCGGGTCGATCTGGCCGCACTGTACCGGATCGTCGCCCATTTCCGGATGACCGATTTCATCTACACTCATCTGTCGGCCCGGGTGCCGGGCGAAGACGATGTTTTCCTGCTCAACCCCTACGGCACGCCGTTCAACAAGATCCGCGCCTCTGGGCTGGTCAAGGTCGGGTTCGACGGCCAGGTCGTCAGTGGCGGCGAGTTGAACGACGCCGGCTTCACGATCCACAGCGCGGTGCTGATGGCGCGGCCCGAAATCAACCTGGTGATGCATCTGCACACCCGCGCCAGCGTCGCCGTTGCGGCGCAAAAGCGCGGCTTGCTGCCGATCAGCCAGCAGGCGACCATCCTGATGGGCCATCTTGCCTATCACGATTACGAGGGCATCGCGCTCGACCATGGCGAACGCGAACGGCTCGCCGCCGATCTGGGCGACAAGCGGGCGATGATCCTGCGCAATCACGGATTGCTGACCTGTGCTGCGACCGTCGGCGCGGTCTGGCAACTCACCTATCTGCTGGAAACCGCCTGCCAGATTCAGATCGACGCGATGGCCGGCGGCGCCGAGTTGATCGAAATCCCGATGTCGGTCGCCGAATCCAACTATGCCTGCTACGAGGCGCAAGCAGACCATGGCGAGCGCGATTGGCGCGCCGTACTGGAAATTCTCGATGGCGCGGATTACGCAACCTGACCGGAAAATTCAGGCTCGCGGACATACTGCCCTCGGGCCGGACCAGGGCTGAGTACACGGCGTTCTTCGGTCTGGCCGCGCTCGATCCAAAATCCCGTTTGCTGGATTGCGCCGGCGGCCCGGCTTCGTTCAACGCAGAGATGACCGACGCCGGCTTCAGCGTCGTTTCCGCCGACCCGCTCTACCGGTTCAGCGCCAAGGCCATCGCCGGCCGGGTCGATGAAACCCGCGCGCAGATGGAAGCCGGCTTGCGCGCCAACCGCCACCGCTTTGTCCTCAACGGTCCCGGCGCCATTCGCCGCCACCTGCAAACCCGCGAGACCGCAACATCGCGCTTCCTGGCCGATTACAAGGCCGGCCGCCGGGCCGGGCGCTACCGCGTCGCGGCACTGCCCGATTTGCCCTTCGCCGCCGGCAGCTTCGATCTGGCGCTATGCTCGCATTATTTGTTTCTGTATAGCGGCCATCTCGATACCGCCGCCCATATCGCCGCCATCGCCGCCATGCTCGACGCCGCGCCGGAGGCCCGGATTTTCCCCCTGCTCGACCTCGACGGCGAACCGTCGCGCCATGTCGATCCCGTTCGCGCGGCGCTGGAGGCGCGCGGCCACGGCGCGGCCATCGAGCGCGTCGATTACGAATTCCAGAAGGGCGGGCACGCCATGCTGCGGGTCTGGCGGTAGGGGAGGTGTCGAATCGCCCCCGTTGGGGTAATTGCGGTGTTATGGTCGATGGGCTAATCGGTGCGGCGGAACAAGGGGTACCTTGCCATGAACGATACCGGCGACACTGGGTTGTCCAATGAGGCGGCGCTGAAGGAAGCCGCAAACAAGCATATTTTGATGCACGCCTCGCCCTATGGCGCGCTGGGCAGCGACAGCGCCAAGCGGATCCTGGTCGAGGGCAAGGGCTGCATGGTGACCGATATCGACGGCAATGAATTCATCGACGCGCTGGCCGGGCTGTGGCTGGTCAATGTCGGGCATGGCCGGGCCGAGATCGGCGCGGCGATGGCGCGCCAGGCCGGCAAGCTGGCCTATGCCTCTTCGACCCAGGCGACGACGATTCCGGCAATCCAGCTGGCGACGCGGCTGTCCGAAATCACGCCGGGCGATCTGACGACGGCGTTCTTTTGTTCCGGCGGGTCGGAGGCGGTCGAATCGGCGATCAAGATCGCGCGGCAATATCATTACTTCAACGGCGCACCGAAGCGCACCAAGATCATTGGCCGGCGCGGTTCCTATCACGGCGGCACCTTTGGCGCGATGAGCGTCAGCGGCACCCGGCCGCAATCCGAACCCTTCCACGGCCCGTTCATGCCGGGCGTGCTGCACGCATCGCCGCCTTATTGCTACCGCTGCGATTTCCGCCAGACCTATCCAAGCTGCGATCTGCTGTGCGCCGACCAGATCGGCCAGATGATCGAATATGAAAACCCGCAAACCGTTGCCGCCGTGATCGCCGAGCCGGTATCGGCCTCCAACGGCATCGTCGTGCCGCCGGACGATTACTGGCCGCGCCTGCGCGGGATTTGCGACCAACACGGCGTGCTGCTGATAACCGACGAGGTCATCAACGGCTTCGGGCGCACTGGCAAGATGTTCGCTTGCGACCATTGGGGGCTGGTCGGCGATATCATGACCATGGCCAAGGGCCTGTCGAGCGGCTACGCGCCGGTCGGCGGCGTGATGTGCCGCCCGCATGTGATGGCCGCGTTCGAAGGCGACAACAAGCTCAGCCATCTGCTGACCTATGGCGGGCATGCGGTGGCCTGCGCGATCACCCATCGGTCGGCGATGTGCGCGGGATCGGCTTGCTGGCCGGAATCGAGTTGGTCGGCGACCGGGAAACGCGCGAGAAAATTTCCGGCGACGCCATCGAATACCTGAACGCCGGGTTGCTGAAGCGTGGGTTGTTGACGCGGGCGACGCATATCGTCTTCTTGTCGCCGCCATTATGCATAACCAGGGCCGAAATCGAGCGCATCGTCGCCATCCTGGATGACAGCATCGGCGATATGGAACGGACCTTCGGACTGGGATAAACCCGCCGGTTTACGGCTTTTTCACCAGGCTTTGCCGCATCTCCGCGCCGACCGCCGCAAAACCGTATTTTTCATAGAATAGCCGGTTGTTTTCGGTATGGGGCAGCAGGTACAGACCGCATTCGGCGCAGCCCCGCGTCCGGGCGCGGGCCAACACCGCTTCGATCAGCAGCCCGCCAAGATTGCGTCCCCGCGCGCCCGGATCGACGAATAATTCTTCAAGCTGGCAATATTCGCCGCCATAGCGAATCGCGAGGTTGTAGGTGACCGTGGCCAGCCCGGCCAGTCCCGCCGCGCCGTCATCGGCGACCAGGATCTCGCCGCGCGATTGTTCGATCAGGGTATCGAAGGTGGCGGGCCAGCCTG
>PTKA01000053.1 GCA_002937525.1 Alphaproteobacteria bacterium MarineAlpha10_Bin3 | reverse complement strand
TCCGGAAGACGGTGAGCTTCAGTGGATGGATTATCGATACGAATACCTGGACGTGCCCAACTCTGACAGGCTAGGGGGGAAAATTCGATTCGCTGGTCTTCCGAACGGTACGTGGATCGGGCGAGAGTGGTATATCCGCATGCCGCTTCTCGGGCTCGAGCGGTCCAACGCACCTAGGGGGCGCGCCGCGCCGACCGGGCGCATGGAAACCCGGCTCATCGGGATCAGGGAGGAGGGCGGATTGGTGGTGCAGGTGAACAACCTGCAAGGCGATCTCGTTCTCGATTCGAGAGCAGGCATCATCGAGGGTGTCGTTTTCGATTCCGGGGGCGCTGAACCGGTAGAAGGCGTCGTCGTCCTATTGGACGACAGTACGCGAGTCATGACCGATGAGGATGGCCGCTTTCGGTTCACCGGCTTGGTGGAGGGGTACCACGGGGTACGGGCGGTCGACCTGGCCCTGGACTCGCTCGGGCTGTCTTCCGATGCTGTTTTCCTCGAGGCGAGATCGGGTGATGTAACTTCGGCGATTCTCCTGTTCCGATCCTTGGATGTGGTCCTGATGGACCGTTGCGGTCCGGATGCCCGTCCGCGGAACGGGGGCATTCTGACGGGTCTCGTGTCGGATCCTGACGGCGACGCGGCGGTGGGCGCCCGGATCTCCATCGAGTGGCAGGAAATTCGAGAGAATGCGGGTCGCGGGATCGTTCAAGAGATGACCACCACCTCAGAGGTCTCGGACGATGGCTTGTTTCTGGTGTGTGGCTTGCCGAGGGACCGCACCGTCAACGTCACCGTGGAGTGGAACGGTATCGAGTCACCGACCCAACAAGTCCGGCTCGTGTCATCGCGGCTTATAACACGACAGGACATCACGATACCCGAGGGGCGATGAGACTCCATTCGCGCTTCGAGACTGAAACCCAATGGAGGCCCAAGATGGCTCGACGGCGCCCTGGATTGTGCCCAGGACTTGCGCTCGTTTTATCGTGTGCCTTTTCGACCGCGTGTGGGTCGGGAACGTTATCGGGCGGGAGACAGACGGAGACCCTAACCGTGTCGGACATAGCAGGTGGTCTGGATTTCTTCGAGGTGACGAACCAACCAGCGATGCGGGAAACCGTCATTCCCGCAACTCCTTTGGAGGTCTGGTCCACGTTGTCTTCCGTTTTCGAGACACTGGAAGTAGAGACCCGCTTGGTCGATATCCGTATTCGCCACCGGCAGCCCGCCATGATCGTGCAGATAGGCTTGCAAAAGCTCCAGATGCCGGGTCCGGTAGGACATGGTGACTTCGATGCGAAACTGAACCGCCCCGGCGGGCGGATTGTCGCGCATCGCGGTCAGTTCGCCACGCAATCCGAACGCCGTGCGTGCATCGGCGACGCCGATATAGACGATTTCATCCACCGCATTGGCGAGCTGATAGACTCCCAGATGCCCGGCCAGCGCCGCGACATTCGCATCGGTGAGTGCATTCCACGGTTTATCCAGGCGGACGGCCATCGCGGTTATATCCCGGTAAAGCGGGCTTCGCGCTTTTCCAGCCGCGCCGCAATACCTTCCTTGGCGTCGTTACTTTCACGCGCGGCCTGGATCAGATCGTCGATATCGTCATGTGCGATCCCGTCGCGAAACGCCATCTGGCGTACCAGCAAGGCCTTCATCGCCCGCAGCGACAAGGGCGCGTTGCGCGACAGCCGTTCGATCACCGCCGCCGCTTCGCTTTCCAGGGCGTCGGCGGGTACGGCGCGTCCGATAATGCCGTGTTCGCGCATCGCCGTGGCCGGCAACGGGTCGCCCAGCAACAGGATTTCCCGCCCGATGACCGGGCCCGCCAGTTCGACCAGCTTCTTGGCCAGAAACCAGGTTGGAGCCAGCCCGATCTGCGCCAACGACATGCCAAAGCGTACAATATCCACCGCGATCACGAAGTCGCAATGCAACGCCAACTCGCAGCCGCCGGCGATCGCGTCGCCTTGCACGATGCCGACGACCGGCAACGGATAATGTTCCATGGCGTCCAGCACGCGCTCAATCGGACTTTCGCCCCGCGCGGCTGGAATTCGCAGCCGTTCGGCCAGGTCGATGCCGGCGCAGAATACCGTTCCGTGCGCGCGCAGCACCACGACCCGCTCATCGGCTGCCGGCGGCTCGCTAAAGGCGGCATACAGCAATTCGAGCATTTCCAGATTGAGCGCATTGCGCTTCTGCGGACGGGTTAAGGTAATCGTCCGGACCGCTCCGTCCCGGCTGATATCGATCAAGCTCACGCTATTCCTCCCCTGTATGGCCTTTGAATTAAAGGCATACGGCAATTTAATCTGTCAAGCCGGGAACCGGAAGGTATTCGCCGGTTCATCCCACCAGGTCAGCGGCTGACGCAGGCGGGCCGCCATGGCGAACGTATCGGGTGCCGCTTCATACAAGAAGGCAAGCTGGCTATCGTTCAAGCGCAGCCCGGCTTGCACGGCCATCCCCTCGGCCAGCGATTGCGTGGCGGCATCGAGGGTTACCGCCGGTGTCGGCGGGGCATGGGGTGCGGGGCGGTCAGGCGCCGGGCCAGCGGCGAGGTCCGGGCGGCGGTCTCGCCACGCCGTCGCTTTTTCATACGCGTCGGCGACCCGCAATACGGTTGTTTCGTCGAACGGCCGGCCGACGACTTGCAGCGACAGCGGCAACCCGGATTTGGAAAATCCGTTGCACTGCGCCAGCGCCGGCCCGCCGGTAACATCGAAAGGCGTGGCAATGCTCGCCCCACGCCAGAACGAAATCGTGCTGTGCGCATCGAGCCGGGGGGCTGGACCATACGGGCCGGCGGTGACCAGCACATCGAAACCGGCGTAGATATCGTTCATGGCGGTCAGCAGGATGCGGCGGCGGCGTTGCGCCTCGACATAATCGGCGCCGCTGAACAGACAGGCAGGCAGTATGCGGGCGAGGAAATCGCCGCCGAAATCGCCCGGATTGGCATAAAGCGCCTGACGGTGAACCGAAAACAGCTCCGATTCCGCGATGACGACCTTGGCGTCGTAATATTCCTGCATCGGCGCCAGGCGGACATCCCCGCAAACCGCGCCCAATTGGCGAAACACGTCGATGGATGCGTCCATCGCGGCGCAAACCTCTACGTTGGCCGGCGCATCCTCTTCCCAGAAATGCCGCACGATTCCGATCCGAAGGCCGCGTATATCGCCGGTCATCGCCGCCCAGTAATCGGGGATCGCGACATCGGCGCTGGCCGGGTCCATCGGGTCGTGGCCGGCCAATACCTGCAACATGATGGCGCTGTCTTCCACCGTCCAGGTCATCGGGCCGCAATGGTCGAAACTATAGGAATTGGGCATGACGCCGGCGCGGCTGACCAGCCCGTAGCTCGGCTTGAAACCGACGATTCCGCATAACGCCGCCGGGTTGCGGATCGAACCGCCGGTGTCCGACCCCATCGCGCCGAGAATAAATCCGGCCGCAACCCCGGCGCCCGAACCACTGCTCGATCCTCCGGTCTGATGTTCGCGGTTCCACGGATTGCGCGCCGGCGGCCAGGGCAGATCGAAGGACGGACCGCCATGGGCGAATTCATGGGTCGCCATCTTGCCCATCAGGATGCCGCCGGCGGCGAACAACCTTGCGGTCGTGGTCGCATCGTTCTTGGGCACATGATCCATCGCGGTGCGCGAATGCCCGGTCGTAGCGATCCCGGCCGTGTTGTAGATATCCTTCAATCCGAACGGAATGCCGTGCAACGGCCCCCGATAGCGCCCGGCGGCGATCTCCGTTTGCGCGTCGCGCGCCGCGTCCAGCGCCCGTTCGCCCAGCAGGGTCACGAACGCGTCGAGTTGCGGGTCGAGCGCCTCGATCCGCACCAGCAAGGCTTCGACCAGTTCGACCGGCGACAGCGATTTGGCTTCGAGTTGGCGCGCCGCCGCCGCGATCGAAAGAAAATGCAATTCGTTGGACATGGCGTCTTCCTCGCTCGAAATTACGGTGCGGCCTATACTGGCACAGGGGACAATTTTAAAGGAGCCACTCTCAATGGCGCGTATTGACTATGCAGACCCGGCACGGGCCAGCGAGCGGGTCAACGATCTGCTGGGCAAGTTGGATCACATGAACATATTTCGCATGCTGGCCCATTCGCAATCCCATTTCGAAACCTATGCGCGCATGGGGAATGCGATATTGTTCAAGGGTGAACTGGACCCGCAATTACGCGAAATCGCTATCACGCGAACCGGAATATTGTGCAACGCCGCCTATGAGATTGTCGCGCATGAGCAGTTAGCCCGCAAAGCCGGGGTCGCCGAAGAGAAAATCACAGCGTTATCGCGCGGCGCCGCGTCCCCTGTCTTCAGCAAGATCGAGCAAGATATCCTGCGCTATACCGACGAGACAGTGCGCAATGAACGGGTTTCCGATTGCGTGTTCGACGCCGTCGCGCGTCACCTGTCACCGGCGGCGCTGGTCGAACTTCAGTTGGCGATCGGCTTCTACATCATGACGTCGAAGTTCCTCGTCACGTTGGGTATAGACCCGGAAAGCCGTGCGCGGGTAGAATCCCTGATAAAGCCATAACAAGGCTGCGATCGATGCCGCATTGCGGGCGGAAAATAACCAGTATATTTAGCGCATGAAAGCGATTGTCTGCCACCGGTTCGGATCGTTTCGCGATCTTGCCGTCGAGGAGCGCCCGCCCCCCGAAGCGGGCCCGGATGAAGTTCTGGTCGAGTTGCGGGCCTGGGGCGTCAACTATGTCGATGTCATCATGGTCGGCGGCACCTACCAGCTTCGGCCCGACCTGCCTTTTGTTCCCGGCACCGAGGCGGCAGGCGTCGTAAGCGCGATCGGGGCAAACGTCACCGGTTTCGCCATCGGCGACCGGGTCATGACGGCGCACCGGCCCGGCGCGTTCGTGGAAGCGGCGGCACTACACCCGTCCAGCATGCAGCCAATTCCCGACGCCATGTCCTTCGAGGAAGCCGCCGGGTTCCGCGCCGGGTTCACGACCGCCTATCACGGCCTTGTCCAGGGCGGCAATCTGCAGGCTGGCGAAACCGCGCTCATCCTGGGCGCCGGCGGCGGCATGGGGCTGGCGGCGGTACAGGTCGCCAAGCAACTCGGTGCAACCGTAATCGCGGCCGCCGGCAGCGCTGAAAAACTGGCCGTGGCCAAATCGTATGGCGCAGACCATCTTATCGACTATACCGACGGGTTCCGCAGCCGGGTTAAGGCGGCGACCGACGGGCGCGGCGCCGATGTGGTGTTCGATCCGGTCGGCGGCGATGTCTTCGATGAAGCGATGCGCTGCATCAATATGGGCGCGCGGTTGATCATCGTCGGCTTTACCGGCGGGCGACCGGCGCAAGCGCGCACCAACCTCCTGCTCATCAAATGTGCCTCGGCGGTCGGCATCCGGGTCGGCGCGTTCAGCCGCGCCCGGCCGCAAGCAGCCTTGGCCAATATGGCAAGGCTGTTGGACTGGGCCGATGCCGGCAAACTCCGCACCCATATTTCGCACCGCTTTCCGTTCGATCAAATTGGCAATGCCATGGCAACGATTGCCGACCGCAAAGCGATAGGCAAAGTCGTCCTGACGCGCGACGCCTAGGTGCTGGCCGCCCTGAATTCGGTTTACTTCGGCAACGCCCGATTATAATATATCAAAGATATATCAGGGTGAAACATGGTCGTTTTTACAGGCGCGCGAACGATTGATGGGCTTGAAGTGTTGGCTGATGGGGAACCGTTGGATCCCCGCACGGATCTGAAACAGTTCACCGATCGGGGATTCGAGTGGACTTATGAAGGGGTCGAACCGGCGCAATTGGCACTGGCGATATTGGCGCGCCAACTTGGCGACGATCAGGCGGCACTGGCCCAATGCGACGGTTTCATGCGCCTCATAATCGCCAATTTCGACAATGACTGGACGCTGACCGGTCCGGAAATCGACGACGCCTTGGCGAAAATAGGGAAATAGCGCGATGATGAGCGAACGGCAGAAAAATTTCCGCAACCAGTACCGGTCGCGGATCGACGGTTGGTACAACGGTTTCTTTCATGTCTTGGTAATTTACGGCATCGGGATCGGCGCATTGTATATCTATATCCAGAACATCGCCGCCATGCGCTGGTGGGAATGGCTGACGATTCCCACCGTTGTCCTGCTTTGCAATATGTTCGAGTGGTTTTTGCACACCCATATCATGCACCGGCCAATCCAGATTCGCGGCCTGCGCCCGATCTACATTCGCCATACCTTGAACCACCATCAGTTCTTTTCCGACAGTGAAATGCGGTTTCGCGATCACGGCGATTGGCGCGTTACGTTTTTTCCGCCCTACGCCCTGGTCGTATTCATTCTTATGTCAGCGCCCGGCGGGCTGGTGCTGGGCTTCCTGATTTCACCCAATGTCGGCTGGCTGCTGATGTGTTCGACCACGGGCATGTATATTGTTTACGAATTCATGCATTTCTGCTGCCATGTCGATGAAAACTGGTTCGTTCGGTACTGCCCGTTCGTGAATACGCTACGCCGCCATCACACGGCTCATCACAATTCGCGCCTGATGATGGAAGTCAACATGAACCTCACATTTCCGATTGCGGACTGGCTGTTCGGTACATCCGATCTCGACCGCGGACTGTTCGGCCACCTCTTCAACGGTTACAGCACAAAACATCTGAAGACGAATTTGCGCGGACAGCCCAAGACGCCGATCCAGGCGGCGGCGCACCCGATCGGCGCCGACTGATGCCGGCCTACCTCAAATTAATCATATCCGCACTTGTTGCCGGCACCGGCGGCGCCGCGTATTACGCCGGGATCGAAGCACGCGAGGGCGCGCTACTGCTCGCTGCGGCGATGATTGTCGCGATCTGGCTTTTCCCGGAAGCCGGCGGCGAAAAAGACCCGCAGCGCTAACCGGTTGTTCCGGCGACAATCGCCCCCGGACCCTGAATAGCCCCCCAACGCAACCGTCTTTTAGTCTTCCACGACCCTGAGTTCAGGCAAAGGCACGACAAACTTCGACGTTAGCCCGCGGCTAACCCCAACGATACTTCTGATCTTGTCCGACTTATAGACAGCGCCCGGAAGAAATATGGGAAGCTCAAACCGTGGGACCTAACTGACCTAACTGTGCTAACTGAAGGCCGACAGACTCCGCCAGCCTTCCCTCTGGAGGTATTGGGCGAGTTCTGGGGCGCATGGGCCGCGACACATGCGGAAGTAGCATCTGCGCCTGTCGATTATGTTGGTTGCAGCCTGCTTGCGGCCGGCGCCTCGCTCATTGGCAACGCCCGCAATGTTTCACCTTGGCCCGGCTGGACAGAGCCATCCGTCATATGGATGAACTTGGTGGGCAACCCGTCGTCGGGGAAAAGCCCGGCCCTTGATGCGCCGCTTTCTCTCTTGCGAGAACTGGAGACAGAATTAGGCGTCGATCATCCAGAGACAATCCGGCAATGGGAATCGCAGCGAGAATTGGCCAAGGCGAAACGTGTCATATGGGAAGGCGAAGTAAAGACCGCTGTTGATAACGGCGCCGCGCCGCCGGACATCCCCGAGGATGCCGCTCAACCAGATAAACCCGTCATGCCGCGTCTCTGTCTCTCCGATACCACTCCGGAAGCCTTGGGCCGCCTCATGGCCGCGCATCCCAAGGGACTGTATTCTACCGTGACGAACTCAGCGGCTTGCTGGATGGCTTCGACCGTTATGGCGGCGGTGGTGAGCGGGCCATGTGGTTGGAAGCTTTCCAGGCCCGATCCTACACCATTGTGGTCTTGCCCGGGAAAAGTAGAGGGACTTTTGATAACGTGATTT
>PTKA01000052.1 GCA_002937525.1 Alphaproteobacteria bacterium MarineAlpha10_Bin3 | reverse complement strand
GCCCGTCAACGCAAGAGCTAGCACTAAAACCACCAGCAAAAGCCAATGCTTATGGTTTATTCCTGTTTTTGAGTGTCGCTGGTAGCAAGAGGCTAGGGAGGTACAGGAGAGCTTCCCTTGTTGGAGCGAGTTGGACCAAAATGTGAGACGAAAAAAGGAGAGCATTAGGTTAAGGTATTGGGTCGTAGCCCCTCCCTCCCAGAGGATGGAAGCGTGCCAGGCGCTTTAAAGATAGCCAGGACCCTTTTAACAGACCGTGTCTTTCGATGGCATTTTGAGAGTAATGGGAGCAGGTTGGCATATACCGGCAAGAGGAGAGCAGGTAGGGAGAGATAGCTTGCTGGTAGATGCGGAGAACGCCAAGGGCTACCTGTCTCATACACCATCTCCATAGTGGGGCAGGGGCGTCTCTAGCAGCCTAGCTCGCCGGAGCAGGCTCTCGATCGCCTGTTTAAGCTGCTGGTGGCCGGCGTCCACCGCGACGCGGCTTTGCCGAAATTCCACCGCCGGACCCTGACCGGCGACGCCGATCGCGAGGCGCCGCCGCTTAACCGCGATGCGCCCGCCTTTGGCCGCAAGGCGGTGCTGTATGCGACCTGTTATGGCAATTACAACAATCCGGAAATCGGCCGCGCGGCGCGCGCCGTGCTGGCCCGCAACGGGGTCGAGACAAAAATCCTCCACCCGACATGCTGCGGCATGCCGCAATTCGAGCAGGGCGATATCGGCGCGGTCGCCGGCAAGGCGCGGATTGCCGCCGACGCCCTCTTGCCGTGGATCGACAAGGGCTACGACATCATTGCCCTGATGCCGTCCTGCGCACTGATGCTGAAATTCGAGTGGCCGTTGATCCTGCCCGAAGACCCGGCGGTGGCGCGGCTGGGCCAGGCGACCAGCGATATCGCGCAATATATCGTCGATATCGCCAGGAACGAAGGCATCGCCGATGGGCTGTCGCCGCTGGATGGCGGCGTGACCGTCCATCTTGCCTGCCACGCACGGGCGCAGAACATGGGCGCCAAGGCGGTCCAGATGATGCGCCTGATCCCCGGCAGCGACATCAAAATCATCGAACGCTGTTCGGGGCATGGCGGATCGTGGGGCGTCATGAAGGACAATTTCGAGACGGCGCTGAAAATCGGCCGGCCGGCGATGCGCCAGGCAATCAAGAATGCCAGCAAATACGTCGTTTCCGAATGCCCGCTGGCGGGAATGCATCTGGCCCAGGGCATCGAAGGGCTGGCGGATTCCGGCGCGACGCCGCAAATTCCGTCGCACCCGATCCTGTTGTTCGCGCGCGCTTACGGGATCGCCGTCTAACCGTTAAGGCAACTTATATGACCGACCGAACCCAGATCACCCGCGCCGATATCATGCCGCCGGCCGATTTCGCCGCCGTCCGCGCCGCCAAACGCACCGAGATCAGCGCGCTCAAGCGCCATCGCCGGCTCAAAGTCGGCCCCTTCGCGACCTGCTATTTCGAGTGTTACGACACGATGTGGTGGCAGATTCACGAAATGCTGCACATCGAAAAGGGCGGCGAGGCGCAAATCGACGACGAACTCGACGCCTATAACCCGCTGATCCCCAAAGGGCGGGAACTGGTATGCACGGTGATGTTCGAAATAAATGACGAGGCCCGGCGGCAAGCCTTCCTGGCGCGCGCCGGCGGCATCGAGGAAACCGTTTTCATGCGCGTGGCCGGCGAACAAATCGCCGGCGTGCCGGAAGCCGACCTGGACCGGACCAACGCCGATGGCAAGGCGTCCTCGGTGCAGTTCATCCATTTTGCGTTTAGCGATGCGGCGATCGCCGCGTTCAGGCAGCCGGAGGCTGAAATCCTGGTCGGATTTTCACACCGCACCTATGGCCATATGGCGGTCATGCCCGAAAACATACGCGCCGCGCTGGCGCGTGACTTTGCGGCCTGACCGCCCTGGTTTAACCGGTCATTCCATGGTTTCGTTTGGCGCAAGGCCCCACAACCCGTCGCGGCGCAACCAGCCCGAATAGGCCCGCACCGAAACCCGGCACCATTGCGCGTCGCAGCGTTCGATCCGGGCGACCATGCCGGGCGCAAGCTGGGCCACCGCCGGCGACTTTTCGCTGGCGCGGCGGCGCAAAGTCATGGTGTCGGCCTGGACGATCACGGTGCGCGCGGCGGACAGCATCGCCCGGTGAACCCAGCCTTCGGCCTTTTGCGAATCGCGGATCTTGCGCCAGCTTTCGAATTCGGCGGTGATCATGACGGGCAAACGCTTGCGCACGAACACCCATTTGACGTGATAGCGGACCCCGGGGCCGGCGCGGACATTGACTTCCTTTGCGCGCAATGATGCGAACCGGATGGCTTCGGTGGGCCCCGCGGAATGTTCCCCGGCATTGCCCGCCGCCGGCGCCAGCACGGCCGCCGCCATGAGCAAACCCGCAAATAGAAACTGCATGTCTGTATAAGCCCCTTGGATCGGTCTTCCATTACCGCCCGGCCGGGGCCGGGTCAAGGCAGGACATCGCCCGGCGAAAGCGGTATGATCGCCGCGCGCTTTTCACCCAAGGACCGACCATGGCCTCGACCAAACCGCTCGTCATCGTGACCCGCAAACTGCCCGATGCGACGGAAACCCGCATGATGGAATTGTTCGAAACGCGGCTCAATCCCGACGACGCGCCGATGTCCAGCAAAGCCCTGGCGGCGGCGATGCGCGAAGCCGATGTCCTGGTCCCGACGGTCACCGACCGGATCGACGGCGCGCTGATCGCGCAAGCCGGCGAACAGCTCAAGCTGATCGCCAGCTTCGGCACCGGGATCGACCATATCGACCTCAACGCCGCGAACCAGCGCTCGATCATCGTGACCAACACGCCCGGCGTACTGACCGAGGATACCGCCGATATGACGATGGCGCTGATCCTGGCCGTGCCCCGGCGGCTGGCCGAAGGCGAGCGCCTGATCCGGTCCGGCGAATGGACCGGCTGGGGACCGACGACGATGCTGGGTCACCGGATCGGGGGCAAAAGGCTGGGCATCGTCGGCATGGGCCGCATCGGCCAGGCGGTGGCGCGCCGCGCGCGCGGCTTCGGGCTGTCGATCCATTACCATAACCGCCGCCGGGTCCATGGCGAAATCGAAGCCGAACTGGAAGCCACCTACTGGGAAAGCCTCGACCAGATGCTGGCCCGCATGGACATCGTGTCGATCAATTGCCCGCATACGCCGGCAACCTACCATCTGCTGTCGCGCCGGCGGCTGCACTTGCTCAAAAGCGACGCCTATATCGTCAATACCAGCCGCGGCGAGGTCGTCGATGAAAGCGCGCTCACCCAGTTGCTGGGCGAGGGGGCGATCGCCGGGGCGGGGCTGGATGTCTTCGAAAACGAACCGGCGGTCAACCCGAAGCTGCTGGCGCTCGACAATGTCGTATTGCTGCCGCATATGAGTTCGGCCACGATCGAGGGCCGCATCGCCATGGGCGAAAAAGTCGTAATCAACATCAAGACTTTGGCCGACGGCCACAAGCCGCCCGACCGCATCATCGAAACCATGTATTGATTTGGCGTGAGCCGACTATCCGGGCATCTGGCCGAAACGATCCGGCTCGCAGCACCCGTCGTGGTCACCCGGGCCGGCATTCTTGTCATGGCGGCGGTCGATACCGCGATGCTGGGCCGTACCGACATCGACCAGGTCGCCTTCTACGGCATCGGCACCGCCCCCTTCATCGTCATCACGATAACCGGGATCGGCCTGCTGTTCGGAACCCTGGTCCTGACCAGCCATGCGGTCGGCCGGGAGCAACGCGAAGAGGCTGGGCCGATCTGGCGGCGGTCGCTGCCCTATGCGCTTCTGCTCGGCCTGTTCGGGTTCATTCTTTGCCTGTTTGGCGAGGAATTGTTCGTGCTGACCAACCAGCCGCCCGCCATCGCCGCCGGCGGCGGCGGCGTGGTTGCGATCCTCGGCCTGGGGGTTCCGGGTACGCTGCTGTTCACCACGACGGCGTTCTTTCTCGAAGGAATGCGGCGCCCGGTTCCGGCGATGATCGTCATGATCGCCGCCAACGGGCTGAACGTGGTTTGCAACTGGTTGCTGATCTTTGGCCATGGCGGCTTTCCGGCCCTCGGCGCGGATGGCGCCGCCTGGGCGACGACCCTGGTGCGGACCGCCATGGCGGCCATGCTGATCGGCTATGTCTGGTGGATGACCGACCGGGAGAGATGCGCCGTCCGGACGCCGCTGGGGCCTGGCTGGTGGCGGCGCGGGCGGGCGCATCGCCGGTTCGGCCTGGCGTCGGGCGCCAGTTACGGCATCGAATCGGTGGCCTTCGCGGCGATCGGGTTTTTCGCTGGAATCCTCGGCGCCCTGCCGCTGGCCGCCTATACCGTGCAGCATATCGTTTTCGCCATGGTGTTCATGATCGCGCTCGGCATCGCATCGGCGACCAGCGTGCGCGTCGGTATCGCGCATGGCCGGCGGGATTGGCCGAACCGGGCGATGGCGGCGTGGAGCGGGTTCGGCCTCGTGATCCTGGTTCTCGGCGTCATCGGCGGATTTTTCTTGGTGTTTCCCGCCCCGATCGCGGCGATTTTCACCGATAACGCCAGACTCGCCACCGCCACAGCGCCGTTGATCGCCTTTGCCGCCTTTGCGCTGATTTTCGACGGCGGCCAAGCCGTGATCGCCAACGCCCTGCGCGGGGCCGGCGAAACCTGGGCGCCGACCGCGATTCACATCGTTTCCTACTTCGTCGTGATGATCCCGGCCGGCTGGATTTTCGCCTTCACCCTGAACCATGGCGCGCTCGGCCTGATTGGCGCCATCATCGTCGCCAGCGCGGTATCGGTGACCTTGCTGTCGATCCGTTTCGTTGCGATCTCACGGCAAAAAATCAAAGACCCGTGATCGTCGCCTGGGGGCCGCACAGCGCGCAATTCGGGTCGGGCGGGACGCGGATTTTGCGGAAACTCGTGCCCAGTGCGTCATACAGCACCAGGCTGCCGGAAAGACTGTCCCCCAGACCGAGCAGTTCCTTCAGGATCTCGGTCGCCTGCATGGTGCCGATCACGCCGGCGATCGACCCGAATATGCCGGCCGTCTCGCAGCGCGGCGTCGAGCCGGGCGGCGGTGGCGTGGGGAACAGGCAGCGGTAGCAGGGATTGTCGCCGCCAAGATGGGACTTGAAGGTGGAAAGCTGTCCCTCGAAGCGCTGCAAGGCCCCGGCGACCAGGGTCTTGCCGGCAAAATGACAGGCATCGTTCAGCAGATAGCGGGTCTCAAAATTATCGCTGCCATCGGTCACCAGATCGTATTGCGCGATCAGGCCGGCGGCGTTTTGCGCATCCAGCCGCATGGTGTGCTCGTGAACGACGATTTCGGGATTGACCGCCTGGATGGTTTGCGTGGCGCTGGCGACCTTGAGCGCGCCGACCCGGTCGGTGGCATGGATGATCTGGCGTTGCAGGTTAGAGATATCGACCGTGTCGAAATCGATGACGCCGAGCGTGCCCACCCCGGCCGCCGCCAGATAAAGCAGCACCGGCGAGCCAAGCCCGCCCGCGCCAACCACCAGGACACGCGAATTCAGCAGGCGCAGCTGCCCTTCTTCGCCGACCTCATCGAGGATGATATGGCGCGCGTAGCGCAGTAATTGATCGTCGGTAATCTCGTCATGCATATCAAACGCCGTCGAACAGGGGGGTCGAAAGGTAGCGTTCCGCGAAGGACGGAATGATGACCAGGATTCGCTTGCCGGCCATTTCCGGCCGCGCCGCGACTTCAAGTGCGGCCGCGACCGCCGCACCCGACGAAATGCCGACCGGCAGGCCTTCCAGCCGGGCCATGCTCCGCGCGGTGCGAAACGCGGTTTCGTTGGCGATCGAAATAACCTCGTCGATCAGTGCTGTATCGAGTATTTCGGGCACGAAGCCGGGGCCGATCCCCTGAATTTTATGCGGGCCGGGCGGGCCGCCCGACAAGACCGGGCTGTCCTCGGGTTCGACGGCGATGAGCTTGAAGTCCGGGTTGCGCGCCTTCAACACCGGGGCGCAACCGGCCACGGTCCCGCCGGTGCCGATACCGGCGACCATGACGTCGAGGCGACCGCCGGTGTCGCGCCAGATTTCCTCCGCCGTCGTATCGCGGTGCGCGGCCGGATTGGCCGGATTGTCGAACTGCTGCGGGATGACCGCGTCGCCGATCTCCTGGCGCAACGCAACGGCGCGCGCAATGGCACCTTTCATGCCCAGCCTTGCCGGCGTCAATTCGATTTCAGCGCCCAGGAGAAGCAGCATCTTGCGGCGCTCCAGCGACATCGATTCCGGCATCGTCAGGATCAGCCGATAGCCTTTCACGGCGCACACGAAGGCCAGCGCGATCCCGGTATTACCCGATGTCGGTTCGACAATGACCGTGTTCGGCCCGATTTTACCCTCGCGCTCCATCGCGTCGATCATCGCCCGGCCGATCCGGTCCTTGACCGACCCCATCGGATTGAAGAATTCCAGCTTGGCCAGCAGTTCGGCGCCAAGCCCGGCATCGGCCATCAGCCTGGAAAGCCGCACGATCGGCGTGGCGCCGACCGTATCGAGGACGCTGTCGTAGATCCGGCCGCGAAATTCGCTTGGCAAGGCGGTCACTTTTTTCAAATCATGAAGTCGTACACTTCCGAGGCCGAGCATTGCACGCCGGCGGCGCGGGCGCGGGCGCACAGATCTTCGATGCTGACCTCGTCGAGACGCTTCATGGCACTTTCCTGTAGTTCGAGCCACAACGGGTGCAATACCGCGCGGCCCAGCTCGGAGCCGACCGGCTCCTCCAGCGGATCGGCGGTTCCCTCCATCTGATCGACGATGCGGGTGATTTCGCCAAGCGAGATCCGCCGCCGTTCGCGGGACAGCCGGTATCCGCCGCGCGGACCGCGCACGCCGTACAGGATTTCCGCCTTGACCAGATTTTGCAGGACCTGTTCTAGATAGCGGCGCGGAATGCCCTGGCGCTGCGCGATCTCCTTGCTTTGCACCGGGGTCTCGGCGGCGTTGTAGGCGACATCGACGACCGCATCGATGGCGAAAATCAGCTTCTTGGTGAGCCGCAGCATGTTCCTACCTTCCTTGCGTTCCCGTCGATCCGAACCCGCCAGCACCGCGCACCGTCGCCGGCAACTCGTCCAGCACTTTCCACACGATCCGCGTGACCGGCGCGATCACCATCTGCGCAATCCGCATGCCGCGCGTGATGGCGAAGGGTTCGGCGCCCAGATTGGCCAGAATGACCCCGACCTCGCCGCGGTAATCGGCGTCCACCGTGCCCGGAGCGTTCAATACGGTGACGCCGTGCTTCAGCGCCAGCCCCGAGCGTGGCCGCACCTGTGCTTCGAGCCCGCCCGGCAACGCAATCGCCAGCCCGGTCGGCACCAGCATGCGGGCGCCCGGAGCCAGGGTCTGCGTCTTGTCCACGGCGGCCAGCAGATCGAGCCCGGCACTGTCGGCCGTCGCATAGTCGGGCAGCGGCAGATCGCCGGCATGGGGCAAGCGGCGAATGGCGACCGTGACCGGGGTCATGCCTTATCTTCGAAAAATTCCGCGATCCGCGCGACAAGCCGTTCGGCGACCTGTTGTTTGGTCATGGCCGGCCAGGATTCCTCGCTGGCCGCGTCGATCAGATGGATCGTATTGGCGTCGCCGCCAAACGTGCCCGTGCCGGGCGAAACATCGTTCGCCAGCATCCAGTCGCAATTCTTGGCAAGGCGCTTCTTGCGCGCATTCTCGACGATATGTTGCGTCTCGGCGGCAAACCCGACCACCAGCCGCCCGCACCCCGCCGCCGCCAGGGTCTTCAGGATATCCGGGTTTTCGGTGAATTCCAGCACCGGCGGGCC
>PTKA01000051.1 GCA_002937525.1 Alphaproteobacteria bacterium MarineAlpha10_Bin3 | reverse complement strand
AGGGATGCCTATAATTATCGCCTAAAGCACTAAATATGGGAATCCCCTAAATATAAACTCGCCGATTCAACCGGATCAGAACATGCTCTAGTACCCTGCTGCGGTATCGACAATGTTGTGCGGCGCCTCGCCGGCTTGGAGGCGGCGTATATTGGCGACGATTTCGCGCGCGGCGGAGCGCGGCTGGGTGACGCTGGCGATATGCGGTGAAATGGTGATTTTTGGATGTGGCCAGAACGGATGGTCCGCCGGCAACGGTTCGCTTTGGAACACATCTAGGGCCGCGCCGGCTAGCTGGCCCGACTCCAGCGCCGCCAATATATCCGCCTCGACCTGATGGCCGCCCCGGCCGGCATTGATCAGCCAGGCGCCGCGCGGCAGGCCGGCGAACAGCGCCTGGTCCAATATGCCCGTGGTCTGCGGGGTCAGCGGCAGCAGACAGACCAGGATTTCGGTGCGGGCGAGGAATGCCACCAAGCCCTCGGGGCCGTGAAAAGACTCGATACCGGCGACCGCCTTGGGGTTGCGCGACCAGCAGGCCAGATCGAAATCGAACCCGCTTAGCACCCGCGCGCAGGCTTTCGCCAGCACGCCGAAGCCCAGAAACCCGACCCGCCGGCCGGGCGCCGTCGGCGTCAGCAATTCGTTCCAGATCCGGGCGCGCTGCTGTTCGTCCAGCACCGGTCCTTCACGGTGAAACCGCAGGACATGCAACGCGACATATTCGCTCATGCCGCGGGTCAATTCCGGTTCGACCATCCGCACGATTGGCACGCCGGCGGGCAACTCGGGGTCGCGCAGCAGGTGATCGACGCCCGCACCCAGTGAAAAAATGCATTTGAGGTTTGTAAACCGCCGCAACGCGCCGTCGCCTTGGTTCCACACGAACGCGTAATCGATGCTCGCCGGATCGACCGCCGCATCCCAGACAACGCATTCGAGTTCCGGCGCCGCGGCGCCAAACGCTTCGATCCAGACATCTTCGCGGTCCAGATCGGGTTTGATGATGATTTTCATACAGTTACACTCCGACAATGCCCTGGGCCACGGCACTTTCGTCGAATTCAAGGTCGAAGGCGGCGGCCATCAAAGCCTTCGTATAGGCTTCGCGCGGGTTGTCGAAGATCGCGTCGGCCGGCCCCTGTTCGACGACGCGCCCATCCTTCATCACGATGACCTGATCGGCGAGCGCGCGCACCACCTTCAGGTCGTGACTGATGAACAGATAAGCGAGGCCGTATTTACGCTGCAATCCGGTCAGCAGATCGACGATCTGCGCTTGCACCGACATATCCAGCGCCGAAGTGGGTTCGTCCAGCACGATGAAGCGCGGTTTGAGGACGATGGCGCGGGCGATGGCGACGCGCTGGCGCTGCCCGCCGGAAAATTCATGCGGGTAGCGAAACCGGCTTTCGGGTTCCAGATCGACGTCTTCGAGCGCTTCGACGACGCGCGCCTCGCGTCCCGCCGCATCCAGGTCCAGCCCGTGTATCCGCAATCCCTCGGCGATGATTTCGCCGACCGACATGCGCGGTGACAGCGACCCGAACGGATCCTGAAACACGACCTGCATTTCGCGCCGCAAGGGCCGCAACTGGTTGGTTGAAAGGTTCTGGATATTTTGGCCGTTAAATCGAATATCGCCGGTCGAGCGTTCCAGCCGGAGCAACGCCATGCCGAGCGTGGTCTTACCGGAGCCGGATTCCCCGACGACCCCCACCGTCTGGCCGGCGCGAACCGAGATTGTGATGCCATCGACGGCACGGACATGATCGACGGTCCGGCGCAACAGCCCCTTCTTGATCGGAAACCAGACTTTCACGTTATCGCCTTCGATAACGATTGGCGCGCCCGCTTCGGGCACCGATTTCGTGCCCTTCGGTTCGGCGGCGAGCAGATGTTTGGTGTATTCATGTTCGGGCGCGGCAAAAATTTTCGCCGCCTCGCCCGCCTCGACAATCTCGCCCTCGCACATCACGAAGACCCGGTCGGCAATCTTGCGCACGATGCCAAGGTCATGGGTGATGAACAGCATCGCCATCCCGAATTCGCGTTGCAGGTCTTTCAGCAATTTCAGGATTTGCGCCTGGATGGTCACGTCCAGCGCTGTCGTCGGCTCGTCGGCGATCAGCAGGTCGGGTTCATTGGCCAGCGCCATGGCGATCATCACGCGCTGGCGCTGCCCGCCGGACAACTCATGCGGATAGGCCGTCAGGCGCTGTTCGGCGTTGCTCACCCCGACCAGATCGAGCAGTTCCAGAACCCGCCCGCGCGCCGCCCGCGCGTCCATTCCCTTGTGCAGGATAAGGGTCTCGGAAATCTGATTCTCGATCGTATGCAGCGGGTTGAGCGACGTCATCGGTTCCTGGAAAATCATCGAAATCCGGTCGCCGCGCATTGCCTGCATGGCGGTTTCCCCGGCGCCGACCATCTCGCGTCCCTGAAAGCGGATCGACCCGGCCGGATGCCGGGCCAGCGGATAGGGCAGCAACTGCAAAATTGACAGCGCGGTGACCGATTTTCCGGACCCGGATTCGCCGACCAGCGCCACGGTCTCGCCCTTGCCGATGGTGAAGGAAATATGGCGCACCGCGTCCACCGTGCCATCGGGAACGTCGAAGGTGACGCAAAGATCGTCGATAGAGAGAAGGGTTTCGTCCGTCATCGCCTTTCCTGCTTAACGCTGCGTCTTGCGGGGGTCGAAAGCGTCGCGCACCGCTTCGCCGACGAACACCAGCAAGGTGAGCATGACACTGATGACGACGAACCCGGTGATGCCGAGCCACGGCGCCTGCAAATTATCCTTGCCCTGTTTCAGCAATTCGCCAAGCGACGGCGAGCCGGCCGGCAGACCGAAACCCAGAAAATCGAGCGAGGTCAAGGTGATCAGCGCCCCCGAGGTAATAAACGGCAGAAAGGTCAGGGTCGCAACCATGGCGTTGGGCAGCACATGGCGGAACATGATGGTCGCGTTCGGTACGCCAAGCGCGCGCGCCGCCTTGACATATTCGAAATTGCGCCCCCGCAACACTTCGGCCCGCACCACGCCGACCAGCGCGGTCCAGCTGAACAGCAACAGCAATCCGAGCAGCAGCCAGAAGGTCGGCGGCACGATGCTGGCCAGAATGATAAGGATGAACAGCACCGGCATCCCGCCCCAGACTTCGATCAACCGTTGGCCTATCAAATCGATCAGCCCGCCGAAATAACCCTGCACGGCCCCTACCGCGATCCCGACGATGGAACTGAATAATGTCAGGATCAGCCCGAACGCAACCGATATGCGGAAACCGTATATCACCCGGGCGACCACGTCGCGCGATTGATCGTCGGTGCCAAGCCAGTTCCGGGTGGTTGGCGGCGACGGCGCGGGCGCGTCCAGATCGGTGATGTTGGTGTCGTACCGGAACCGGATCGGCGGCCACCAGATCCAGCCTTTTTCTTCGATCAGCCTGACCACGAACGGATCGGTGTAATCCGCCTCGGTGGGGAATTCACCACCGAATTCGGTCTCCGCATAGACCTTCAGGAAGGGCGCATAAATCGCGCCGTCATAGCGGATCAGGATCGGCCGGTCATTGGCGATCAATTCCGCGAACAAGGAGGTGCCGAATAGCGCCAGGAATATCCACAGCGACCAGAACCCGCGCCGGTTGGCGGTGAAATTATCCAGCCGCCGCCGGGTCAGCGGCCGGACCGGCAGGCCGAAAAACCGGTCCCGCGAGGGATGTTTTGCGGCATCGGTCACGACTGGCGGCTCTCGAAATCGATTCTCGGGTCGATCAGCATGTAGATCACATCGCTGACAATGCCCATCCCCAGGCCCAGCAGGGTGAAGAAATACAGCGTCCCGAACATGATCGGATAGTCGCGGTTGATGACCGCCTCGAAACCCAGCAGGCCAAGACCGTCCAGTGAAAATATGATCTCGATCAGCAAGGTGCTGGTGAACAGAATGCTGATGAACGCGGACGGAAAGCCGGCGATAACGATCAGCATGGCGTTGCGGAAAACATGTCCGTACAGCACCCGGCGTTGGGTCAACCCCTTGGCCCGGGCGGTGACGACGAACTGTTTGTTGATTTCCTCCAGGAACGAGTTCTTGGTCAACAAGGTCAAGGTGGCGAACGAACCGATCAGCATCGCGGTCAAGGGCAGCGCCAGGTGCCAGAAGTAATCTGCGATCCGCGCCGGCCAGCTCAGATCCGACCAATCGTCGGAAACCAGGCCGCGCAACGGAAACCAGTCCATGTACTGCCCGCCGGCGAACAGAACGATCAGCAGAATGGCGAACAGAAAGGCCGGCACGGCATTGCCGAAGATCACCACGGTGCTGGTCCATACGTCGAAGCGGGTGCCGTCGCGAACCGCCTTGGCAATCCCGAGCGGGATCGAGATCAGATAGACCAGCAGGGTCGTCCACAGGCCAAGCGATATCGACACCGGCATTTTTTCCAGCACCAGATCGAACACGCTTTGGTCGCGGAAAAAGCTGTCGCCGAAATCGAACCGGGCGTAATTGCCGAGCATCAGCACGAATCGTTCGAGCGGCGGCTTATCGAAACCGAACTGCTTTTCGATTTCGGCGATGAAGGCGGGGTCCAGGCCCTGGGAGCCCCGGTAACGGTTGCCGGTGCCGTCGGATGCGGGGCGCTGTCCGGCGCCGACCTCCGACCCGCCCTGACCGCCAATCCGCGCCGTGGCGTTGATTGCCGTGCCTTCGATTTCCGCCAACATCTGTTCGACCGGCCCTCCGGGCGCAAACTGAACGATGGCGAAATTGATCGACATGATGAAGAACAATGTCGGCACGATCAGCAGAACGCGGCGAATGATGTAGGGGAGCATGGACGGGGTACCGGGCTATTTTTTGGTGCGTCGGAGGTTGGTCAGCTTGGCGTCCTTTTGCGCATCGATCCACCAGGCGAAGAACTGATTGCCCTCGTCGGGCGTTACCTTCGGCCGCCCGAACCGGTTCCAGTAGACGATCCGGTCATAGGGAATATGCCAGTTCGGAATCACCAGATGCTGCCATTGCAGTACGGCGTCGAGCGCCCTTGTGCGGGCGACAAGGCTGGCCCGGTCCGGGGCGGCGATGAGGTTTTCGATCAGGGCGTCCACCACCGGATTCTTCAAACCGGCGAGGTTGCGTGCGCCCTTGCGGTCGGCCGCCGCCGAACCCCAATAGCTGCGTTGTTCATTGCCCGGAGAATTCGACTGCCCCCAGCCGCTGACAACGATATCGAAATCGTATTTGTCGACGCGTTCCTTGTACTGCGACGAATCCACCGTGCGCACCCGGGCGTCGATGCCCAGGCGCTTCAAATTGCGCGTATAGGGCAGGGCGATGCGTTCGAATAGCGGGCTGACCAGAAGAAATTCGAAGGTCATGACCTCGCCGGTCGCCACATAAGTCAGTTTCTTGGTTTTGGGATCGATTTGCCAGCCCGCCTCGCGCATCAATTTGAGAGCGGCGCGCAGGCCCTTGCGGATGTTTCCCGATCCGTCGGTTGCCGGCGGCGCATAGGCGGTGGTGAACACCGCATCGGGGATCTGGCCGCGGTATTTTTCCAGTATCTTCAACACCTCGCCTTCGGGGATGTCGCGCGCCGCCAGTTCCGAGTTGTCGAAATAGCTGCGCGTGCGGACATATTGTCCATAGAACAGCGCTTTGTTCGACCACTCGAAATCGAATACATAGGCCAGCGCGCGGCGCACCCGGGGGTCGGAGAACTTGAACCGGCGCTGGTTCATCACGAATCCCTGCATGCCGGCGGGGCGGTTATGTTCGATGGTGCGCTTCACCAGCGTCCCGTCGCGCAATGCGGGCACGTCGTATGCCGTGGCCCAGGCCTTGGAGGAGTTTTCCGGCCGGTAATCGAACGCGCCTGACTTGAACGCTTCGATGATGACCGTGGCGTCGCGGTAATAATCGAAGCGGACGCGGTCGAAATTCCAAAAGCCTTTCTGGGTCGGGTGATTGGCGCCCCAGTAATCCTTCACCCGTTCATAGGTGACGAAGCGGTTGGCTTCGAATTTGGCGATTTTGTAGGGACCGCTGCCGAGCGGCGGTTCCAATGTCGTCGCCTCGAAATCCCGGCCTTCCCAGTAATGCTTCGGCAGGATCGGTATCTGTCCGACGATCAACGGCAATTCGCGATTGACGCCGCCGGTGAAGGTGAATTTGACTTTCCGCTCGCCAATGCGCACCGGGGCTTCGACATCGGCGTAGTAGTAGCGAAAATACGGCCGTCCCTTGCTCTTGAGGATATTGAACGACCAGATGACATCCTCGACGGTGACCGGTTTGCCGTCATGCCATCTTGCGTCGTCGCGCAGGGTAAACGCCACCCAGGACCGGTCGGCCGGCATCTCAACGCTTTGCGTCAGCAGCCCATATTGCGAAAACGGCTCGTCGGCGGAGGACACCATCAAAGTCTGGTACAAAAACCCGACCCCGGCGGCCGAACGGCCCTTGATGACATAGGGGTTGAAGGTGTCGAAACCGCCCCGGGCCGAACGCCGGACCTCGCCGCCTTTTGGCGCATCGGGATTGACATAGTCGAAATTACGGAAGCCGGCCGGGTATTTCAGATCGCCATGCATGGCGATCCCGTGGCTGGTGGCGGTCTGTGCCGCCGCCGGGATGGCGGCGGACAATGCAACGGCGAGGACGAGAGCGGTACAGCGGATCACATCTGGCTCCTTGGCGGATCGCGGGACAGCATAGCGGAAATGCAAGGTGGTATCTGGTCATTCCCGGCGGAAAATTCCAGAGTGGCTCAGCGCGGTTTGGTCAGCAATTCAAGGGTTGCTTCATGCAGGGCGGCGCTGCTGGCGGCCACGAATTTCCCATCCGACGCCGTGGTAAGCGCCGCGCCGCGCCAATCCGTGATGATCCCGCCGGCATTCTCGACCACCGGAACCAGGGCCGCGAAATCCCACAATTTAAGCCCCGCCTCGACGATCAAATCGACGTGACCGGACGCCAGCAAGCCAACCGCGTAGCACTCCGCGCCGTAGCGCGTGAAGCGCGCCCGGTCGCGCACCCGGTTAAAGGCGCCGATCGCGTCGCCGAAATATTCCGGCGCCGTCGTATACAGCCGGGCATCGCCAAGCCGCGCGCAACCGCTGACCCGGGCCGGCGACCCGTTGAACAAAGTGGCGCTTCCCGCCGCCGCCCGCCAGCGTTCGTCATTGATTGGCTGATCGATGATTCCCAGAACGAACTTTCCGTCGATCGCCAGCGCGATCAGGACACCGAACATGGTCACGCCGGCGGCGAAGGCCGAGGTGCCGTCGATAGGGTCGAGAATCCATAATGGGCCGTTCGAATCCGTCGCTCCGCCCATTTCCTCGCCAATCACCGCGTGATCCGGGCAGGTTTGGCGCAGAATGTCACGCAAGGCGGCTTCGACTTCGCGGTCGGCCCGCGTCACCGGGCTGGAATCGGCTTTCGACGCGATGGACATAGGCGCGCGGAAATAGCGGCGGACGATCGGTCTCGCCGCATCCGCCATCCGCTCCGCAATTTGAATATATTCCGAAACGGGCTTTATCATGGCGCCGGTTCGGCGGGTTATTTTGGCAGGGAAATCGGCGAGTCGGCCATTCCTGCCATGAACCGGACGATGTTGGCGCGATCCTGCGTCTTCTTGAATCCGGCGAAGCTCATCTTGGTGCCCTTGGCGAAAACTTTCGGTTTCAAAAGAAACCCATTCAGATCGGCGATGCTCCACGTGCCGCCCATGCTCTTCAACACCTTGGAATATTTGAATCCGGCCACGGCCGCGCGTGCGCCGCCGACGACGTTCCAGAGATTAGGGCCGACCTTTTTGGCACCGCCCTTTTTGAAGGTATGGCAGGCCAGGCATTTCTTGGCCAGTTTTTTGCCGGCGGCGATGTCGGCGGAGGCGA
>PTKA01000502.1 GCA_002937525.1 Alphaproteobacteria bacterium MarineAlpha10_Bin3 | reverse complement strand
CGGTCGATCCAGGGTCCCAGCTTGGCGGGTGAATGACGGCGGCGTCGACCCCGCCCTGATCCATCAAGCCGATGGCCTCTTTCGCGGTAAAGGCCGTCACCTGCCGGTGCGCAAGGTTGCTTGGCAAACCGGTCTGCCAGAGGTGAATTTGGGCATCGACGATCTGCATGGATTTTCTGCCTTCCTCGAATCCCGATTTTGTTTAGATAACGGGTTCGCCCGCGGTAATCGATTTGTGCATGAGCCGCCGCGTATCCGCCGCAAAGGGTTTGCGGTGATGCATCGCGCAACGATTATCCCAGACCAGAAGATCGCCGACCGCCCAGCGATGTTCCCAGGTAAAATTTTTCGCGGCATGTATGGGCCCAGATTTCGTCGAGCAATGCTTCGCTTTGGTCGAGCGGGAGATCGAAAATATAGCCGTTGAGGCGGCGGCCGAGATAGAGGCATTTTCGGCCCGTGACCGGATGGGTTCGCACCATCGGGTGCCTCACGCCCGGCGCTTTCGACGGATCGGTCACTTCCTCGAATTCCGGGCGTCTTTTGCCGTCGGAACTGTGAACTTTGGAATGGTTGGCGAATTTATCTTCGATCCTGGCGGCAAGATCGTCCGGCATCGCGTCGTAAGCCCGATACATGTTGAGGAACGCGGTTTCGCCGCCTGCATCGGGGATTTCGATCGCGTGCAGCAGGCTCGCCGAAATCGGCACTTCGGTAAACGAGCTATCCGTGTGCCAAAACGCTTCGGCGTTGCCCAGACTGCCGCGTGGCTTGCCATCCTTGCCGATGATGTTGGAGATGATGGTGATGTCGTCGGGCACCTCGTCACGATTATAATCCTTGCCGTCCAGGCCCAGCAGCTGGTTCGCCGTCAGACCGGCTGGACCGAACACTTCACGGAGCCGGAGCAGATCGTCGAAACTGAGCGACTGATCCCGGAACAGCAAGACGATGTTGTCGATATAGGCGCTGAAAATGCGGTTCCGGTCTGCGTCGCAAACGTCTTTCGACAAATCAATGCCGGTAATTTCCGCGCCCAATGGCCTGCCTGTTGGAATGATTTCCATCGTTTCATCCTAATATTGTCACGGTGATTTTAACAGTCCGCGCCGGGGCAACGCGCATTGGAAGAACGTTGCGATTTGGCGACGGGTCCTGTTGAACCATGGCCGGCTATTGCGGCTTTGTCTCACGCAGAAGCCAGACAAGGCGTGCCGCCGCCAGCAACACGCACGCCGCCGGAAACAGGCTGAAGCCGTATATCCAGTCGGTCACCGCCGTCACGGTCGCAGTGGAAATGCCGCCCGACAGCCCGGCGGCGTTGGCCAGAAGTCCGCCGGTGGCGGCGCCGAACGCGATGCCCAGCGACTGAATGGTCGGGATCGTGCCGGCGGTCACCGCTTCTTCGCCGCGCCGGGCGTTGATCATCACCCGGTTGCTGATATGGGCGTGGCACTGGCCGATGCCGAGACCGGTCAGGAAGACGAATGCGACAAGGGCGCCGATCGGGCCGCTGACGATGAATTGCGACTGGCCGACAATACCGGCGTACAGGCAGACCGGCCCGGTCACGATCAATAGTTGCTGTAGCCGGGGTGCCGCCCCCGAGGCCAGAATCGCGGCGGTCGTCCAGCCGAACGACATCGCCGCCGCGACGTAACCGGCAAGCGACGGCGGGATATCGTGCAGTTGCTGCGCCACCAGCGGCAGGAAAATGCTTATCGGCGTGTAGCTGAAGGCAAACAGAAAGAGCACCCAGAACCCGGCCCCGGCCGGATGGCGAAAGGAAGCGGGCATGGTCGGGAACAAACGGTTATCCGCGCGATGGTCGAGCCACAGCATCGCCGCAATGCCGGCCATGGCGCCGGCGATCAAGGCGATGCGCCCGATAAACGCATCCGATTGCCCGCTCAAGGTCATGCACATGACGGCGCCGCCAAGGAGAAAAAGCCGGCGCCAGGGTTGGGGCGACGCCTCGGCCCGTGGCTCGCGGGGTTCCAGATTGC
>PTKA01000501.1 GCA_002937525.1 Alphaproteobacteria bacterium MarineAlpha10_Bin3 | reverse complement strand
GCGCATAGCCGTCGAAGGCGTTGATTTCCAGCTCCCCGAACCGCCCGGCAAAGGCCAGTTGCTGGCCCGGCGTCAGCGATTGATCGCGGATGACGATGACGCTGTGCGCATCGAACGCGGCCTCGACCGCCTCGAAGCTGGCGTCGGCAAGGTCGCGCGAAAGATCGAGCCCGATGATTTCCGCGCCCAATACGGCATCGAAGCGCCGCAGTTCGAATGTTTGATCCAGTATCGTCATGCTGCCCTCCCGAGGTTCGCCATGATAGGAAGGTTTGCGCCACCGCGATAGTCCGCGCGCCGCCGCCCGGTGTTGCCGTCGGTGTCTTTTTGCGGCAATACTCGCCTTTGCAGTCGTGAACCCGTATGGGGAAATTTAATGCACGGTGGAGTATTGAGACGTATCGCGGCCGGTTTGACCATCGCCATCGCGCTGGTGGCGGCGCCGGCGATGGAAACGGCGGCCAACGAGAAGACCTTCATCCAGTCGCTGGCGGATCAGGCGATTGCCGCGCTCAGCGACCAAAGCATCAGCCTGGAAGCCCGCGAATCCCGCTTCCAGCGGCTGTTGCGCGATGGGTTTGCGATGCGCAAGATCGGCCGTTATGTCGTCGGCCGCTACTGGAAAGCGATGAATCCGGACCAGCAAGGCGAATATCAGGCGCTGTTCGCGGCCTGGATTCTGAAGTCCTATTCGGCGCAGCTTGGCGGTTATTCGGGGCAGAAATTCGAGATCTACCGCACCGCCAAGGCCGGTTCGAAGGGTCTTTTCGTGCGCACCCGGATCGTACGGCCCGGTGTCGCGCCGCTGCGTTGCGATTGGCGGGTGCGCAAGTTCAAGAGCGGCTACAAGGTTGTCGACGTGGTCATCGAAGGGGTGAGCATGCTATCGACCCAGCGGGCCGAATTCACCGCCGTGCTGCGCAAATACGGTCCCGACGGGCTGATCGACGCCTTGCAGATGCGGTTGATGAAATTTCCCGCAACGTCGGGATGAATCAGGATGCGAAAATTGCGATGAAATACCGACACGGAGGGAGGGCGCAATGAGCGGCCGGAATTGGTGGAAAGCCGCAAGGCCGATTGCCGTTACCATCGCCTTGGCGATGTCGCTATCGGGGGCTGGCGTTTGGGCGGAATCGTTCGAGGACGGATACCAGGCCTATCAACGCGGCGAGTTCGCCGCCGCGCGGCGAATCTGGCGCGAACTGGCCGATGACGGCGAGCCGCGCGCGCAATATAATCTGGGCATCCTGTATGACGAAGGGCGCGGCGTCGCGGTAAACCGCGGAATTGCCCGCGGCTGGTGGCGCAAGGCGGCGGCGCAGGATTTGCCGCGCGCGCTGTACAATCTGGCGACCAGCTATCTGTTCGGCGCCGACGCGGTAACCGACCACGCCCAAGGTCTGGAATATCTCTCCAGGGCGGCCAAGCTCGGCCTGATGCGCTCGCAATATGTGCTGGGCAAGATCTATCTGCATGGCCGCGGCGTCAAGATTGACCGGATCCAGGCGCGGCTGTGGATCGAAAAAGCCGCCCTTCAGGGCTTCGACCGGGCGCAATATAATATGGGCAAGATCACCCGTGACGGCATCGCCGGTCCGGTTGATAAGGCGGCCGCCGCCGGGTGGTTCCTGCGCGCCGCCAAACAAGGCTACGCCAAGGCGCAAAACCATATCGGCACGCGCTATGCGCGCGGCGAAGGCGTTGCGCGGGACGATTCCGAGGCGCTGTTCTGGCTGATCCTGGCGGCGCGTCAGGGTCACTGGACCGCCGGCGTCAACCGCAAGGCGCTCAGCGCCAAGATGCCCAAGGACGTCGTCGTCGCCGTCAGGCGCCGCGCCGATAGCTGGAAGCAGGAGTAGCCGCACCCTTGTTCACGAAGATTCTGATCGCCAACCGGGGTGAGATCGCCTGCCGGATCATGCGCAGCGCCAAACGGATGAAGATCGCTACGGTGGCGGTCTATTCGCAAGCCGATGCCGATGCGTGTCATGTCGCGATGGCCGACGAAGCGGTGGCGATC
>PTKA01000500.1 GCA_002937525.1 Alphaproteobacteria bacterium MarineAlpha10_Bin3 | reverse complement strand
GAGGCGCGCGCCGCCTTCGAGGCGGCCATGGATGCCGGGTGGGGCGCGGTAATATCGGCCCGGTCCGGCGAAACCGAGGATACCACGATCGTGCATCTGGCGGTCGGTTGGGGCGCGCCGCAGCTCAAGGTCGGATCGTTCGCACGTTCCGAACGAATGGCCAAATGGAACGAAGGATTGCGGATCGCCGATGCGCTGGGCGCGCGGGCGTCACTGCCGCCAGCGTCGATGTTTCCCTGGGGACAGCAATAAGCGGCCGCGATTAGCCGCTACCGGCGGCCGACATCGACCCGGGTGATGCGCAGCACGTTGGTTGCGCCCGGCGTACCGAACGGAACGCCGGCGGTTATGATGATGCGGTCATTGGCTTTGGCAAAGCCGTCGGCGACCGCAAAATGGCTCGCCTTGACGACCATATCCTGAAAGTTCGTCGCATCGCTGGAATGGACCGGATGCACCCCCCAGGCGACGGCCAGCCGGCGCGCGGTTTCGATCACCGGCGTCAGGCAGATGATCGGCACGTCCGGGCGTTCCCTGGCCGCGCGCAGCGTCGTCGAACCCGATGTCGTGAAGGTGACGATGGCGGCGGCGGAAAGCGTGCGCGCGACCTGCCGGGCGGCGGCGCTGATCGCATCGGCCGCGGTCGCTTCGGGCTCCAGTTCCTCGGCTTCGAGCATCTTGCGGTAGTTCGGTGCCCGTTCGACCCGTTCGATGATGCGGTTCATCATCGCCGCCGTTTCGACCGGATATTTCCCCATCGCGGTTTCCCCCGACAGCATGACCGCATCGGCGCCGTCATAGACGGCGGTCGCCACGTCGGAAACTTCGGCCCGGGTCGGGGTCGGCGCGTCGATCATCGATTCCAGCATCTGGGTGGCGACAACAACCGGTTTTCCGGCCTGCCGGCAGGCGCGGATGATGCGCTTTTGCACCACCGGCACATCTTCGGGCAACATCTCGACGCCAAGATCGCCGCGCGCGACCATGATCGCATCGCTCAGCTCGACGATCTCCTCCAGACGGTCGATGGCGGCGGGCTTTTCCAGCTTGGCGATGATCGCGGCCCGCCCGGCAATCAGCTTGCGCGCCTCGGCGATGTCCTCGGGGCGCTGCACGAACGAAAGCCCGCACCAGTCGATACCAAGGCCAAGCCCGAATTGCAGGTCTTTCTGGTCCTTCGCGGTCAATGGCGACAAAGGCAGCACGACGCCGGGCACGTTGACGCCCTTGCGGTCGGACAGCACGCCGCCGGTGAGGATTTCGCAATCGGCGAAATCCGGCCCGCAATCGCGCACCGTCAGCCGGATGTGGCCATCGTCAAGCAGCAGACCGGTCCCCGGCGCTATCGCCTGATAGATTTCGCGGTGCGGCAAGGTGGCGCGCGCGGCATCGCCCGGCACGTCCGCGCGGTCAAGCCGGAACGAATCGCCCGCCACAAGCGTTACCGGACCATCCTTGAACGTGCCCACGCGCAGTTTCGGCCCCTGCAAATCCATCAGCACCGCAATCGGCCGGCCGGTTTCGCGTTCCAGTTGCCGGATGATATCGAAATTGGCCCGGTGATCGTCGTGGCTGCCATGGCTGAAATTGAGCCGGAAGACATCGACGCCAGCCTCGAACAGATCGGCGATAACCTGCCAGGACGAACTGGCCGGCCCCAGAGTCGCCACGATCTTGGTGCGGTGCAGACGTCTCATCGGCCACCTGTAAAATGGACCTTCATGGGCCATGTCCTAACACGGATGGCCGCAATATCGATCAACGTTTTATGGCGCCGCGACACTGGCCATGGGACAACACCGGCGACGACAGAATACTCTCATGAAGAGAAATATATGAATTTTTATCGCAACTAGATCGATTCGTTTTTCCTTAACATCCCTATACATCCATTAACATCTCCCGCCTCGAACACGCTGGATAGGCCCCGGCGCGACAATAAGACGAATTAACATAATAGGAATATAATATTATAATAAGAAAGTGCAAGCAGAATTTATTTGGCGCAATCCACCGCGGAAATTTAGCGCCCC
>PTKA01000050.1 GCA_002937525.1 Alphaproteobacteria bacterium MarineAlpha10_Bin3 | reverse complement strand
CGGAAGGAGAACTGGCTTTCGGCGAAGGCCGTATCGAACGTGTCGGCCGGCATGTCCAGGGCGAGCGCGATGGCGGGCAGCATCCGGCGGCCCAGCGCATCGACCGCGTCTGTATAGGCCAGCACCGTCTCGCGGAAGCCGGACAGGTCCGCCGGCCATTCGTTCGGCCCGGCAAAGCGGCGCCCGGCGCGGACCAGAGGATCGTTCGCCGGCCGCTCCCGCTTGACGAAGAAGGCCTCGTTCATGTCCGGCAGGGCGTCCTCGCTGACCCGCGAGGTGCGGACATTGTAGCGCGCCATGGCCATGTAGCCGTTGTTGTGCGCGTTCATCCGCACCGCCAGCTTGGCCTCCAGACTCTGGTCATGAAACCGCTTGGCCTCCGCGAAGGTCGCATTGATCAGCGCCTGCGGTACCCCGTGGTTGGTGATGATGAGGAAGCCGGTCTCCTCCAGCGCGGTGCGTAGTGCCGGCGCGATTTCGTGGGCGCCCGGCAGGCCGCCCCCGGCGAGCGGCGCCAGGTCGATCAGGGGAATGGGGTCGGCAGCGTTCATGGAGATGCCTTCTTATCCGGCCTTGCGTTCGCAAATCATACGCCGCCACCGGACGGCGTCAATTTTGGCTCCGGTTTGGCGAGGCCCTAGAGCGCCTTCGCGCCGAACTCGATGCAACACTATATTATCGTCTAGTCAGATGACGTTATTCGCGCGCATTTTCTGGACCTCTTCCACTGAGATGCCAAGCCAGTCGCCATAGATCTCCTCGTTGTTGCCGCCGTGCACCGGAGCCGTTTGCACCGGAACCTTGCTGTCCGACATCATGATCGGCGTGCCCGGCACGATCATTTCGCCGCGTACGGGGTGGTCGATTTTGGTGATTATCCCGCGTTTGCGGAGATCTTCGTCCTCGAGCTGTTCCTTCATATTGAACACCGCGCCGCAGGGCACCTTTGCGCTGGCAATCGTTTCCATCACTTCCTTTTTGGTGCGCTGCGATGTCCAGGCGGAAATCGCCTCGTCGACAACGTCCTTGTGTTCGAAGCGCATGGTGCCGTCCTGTAGACGCGGATCGTCGAGTAGGTCTTCACGGCCGATTGCCTTGACCAGCCGTCGCCAGTGCTCCTCATTGCCGCGTGCCGCGAAGATATAGGCCCAGTCGTCGAGGCCGCCTGGCTTGCAGGGAAATAACCCGCCGGGAGCGGTGCCAATAACGTCGTTGCCGGCGCGCGGCAGCAGCGAGCCGTCCTCCAGTTGGGCCTGGCGGCTCATCGGCGTGCGGCTGTAATTGACCATCGCATCGCGCATGGCAACCTGAACGTGCTGGCCCTTGCCAGTGGTGACCCTCTGAAACAGGGCGGCGAGGATGCCCATCGCGGCCATCATCCCGGTTCCGGTGTCGCCCATTGTTGCGCCTGGTCGGATCGGTGGCTGGTCAGGCATGCCGTTGATGGCGAAGGTACCGCCGGCGGCCTGCGCAATCATGTCGAAAGCCAAATAGTCAGCATGGGGACCTTCGGGGGAAAATCCCTTGACCTGGGCGAAGATGACGCGCGGGTTCAATTCGCTGAGTCGCTCGTAATCGAAGCCAAGCCTGGCGAAAGTGCCGGGCGCCATGTTTTCGATGACGATATCGACTTCCTTCACCATCTTCTCGATCAGGGCCTTGCCTTCCGGCGATTTCAGATTGCAGGTAATGCTTTTCTTGTTGGTGTTGTAGAATATGAAATAATGAGCGTCGGCATCCTTGCGGTTGCTAAAGCCCCAACGGCCCGGTTCGCCGCGTTTCGGTTCTTCCACCTTGACGACTTCGGCGCCCATCCAGGCCAGTGCCTGGGTGCAGGATGGGCCGGCCTCGAACTGGGTGAAATCAAGGACTTTGATACCGTCGAGCGCGGAACTGCTCGGTGTGTTGCTTCCATCCATGAATATGTTCCTCCGATTTTGGTATTTGACTTACGCTCACGGTTCGTACCATTTCCTAGTTTAGATCATGCTCGTCGTTTGACGAGCGGCGATTTGACTACGGTACAGAACCCGACCACAGCTTTTACAAGCTTCCGGGGCATCGGTATAAAGATTCGACCGTCCGTTCGGTACTTGGGCGCCTACCGGAGACCTATCCCAATCCAGCTTAGGCGAGACGAATTTCCAGTATTGCAGCAGGTCGCGGCGGCTTCGTCCAGAGCGGATCGCGATCCGGGGCCTGGAGCGAATCGCGGTCCGGGGCATCGTGAAAATCGCGCCAATCTTGCATTGCGCGCGGCATGCTGCTTCATTTCCCTTACCGGGATCGCGGTTTGGAGAACGACCATCATGGTACTGACCATTCGGAAGCTAGCGGATCACTTCGCGGCGGAAATCGGCGGCGTTGATCTCACCGAGCCGATCAATGACGCGACGGTCGCGGCGCTTCAGTCAGCGCTTGACGATCATTCGGTGCTGGTGTTCCGCGATCAGCCTTTCGAGGATGATTCGCAGATCGTTTTCAGCAGCCGGTTCGGGCCGTTGGAGAACATGCTGTACAAGCGGGAAGGTGACGGCAACCAGCCGATATCGAACATCACTAATGTCGATTTTCGAACCGATGAACTCTTTCCGTCGAGCCATCCCAGGCTGATCGCGAACAGCGGCAATGAGATGTGGCACACCGACAGTTCGTTCAAGCCGGTGCCGGCCTACTGCTCCATGCTGTCAGGTCGTGAGGTGCCGCCGGTCGGCGGCGATACGCAGTTTGCGTCCTGTCGCTCGGCATACGAGTCCATGCCGGAAGCGGAGCAGCTGCGGCTTGATGGGCTTGTCGCCGAGCATAATTACGCCTGGTCGCGCGGCAAAGTTCCTGGCTACACGCCGGCGCCCGAGGCGCTGGCCCAGGTGCCGCCAGTGCGCCACGCGGTGGTTCGCACCAACCCCGGCAACGGGCGGAAGAATTTCTATAGCGGTGCGCATGCCTCGCACATCATCGGCTGGCCGGTGGAGAAGGGGCGGAAATTGCTGGAAGACCTGGTCTCCACGGCGGCGCAACCCAAATTCGTCTACGCCCACAAATGGCGTCAATACGATTTCGTCATCTGGGACAACCGTTGCGTCCTGCACCGCGGCACGGCCTTCGAAAGCGACAAATGCCGCCGCGTGATGCGCCGCACTACCGTCGCCGGAGTTGGGCCAACGGTCAGCGAAGCGGGCGAGGCGCTCGCGGTGGCGTAACGACGTGTCGCGCCGCGCGAAGCCGGTCATTCTTGCCGTGATCAATCTCATGCTTTGAGGCTAGATGTTGAGAACGCCGAATTCGAAACGCGGGCGCCGTTCGCAATACGGATCGCGGCGTCTGCAATTCCGCGCCTGAATTGAAACGCGAGGTGGTGGCGCATGAAGGTCGTAATCTGCGGCGGCGGGGTGATTGGCGCCTCGATCGCCTATTATCTGAGCCAACGCAATTTCGATGCGGTGGTGGTTGAGCGCACCGGGGTCGCCAATGCGGCTTCCGGCAAATCGGGCGGGTTTCTGGCGCTCGACTGGTGCGACGGATCGGTTCTGGCCCCGCTGGCGCGCCGCAGCTTCGCGTTGCACGGGTCGCTGGCCGCCAGCATGGACCAGGATTGGGGCTACCGCCGGGTTGAGACCCTGGGTGTCGTCGCCAGCGCCCGCCGCGACGTCGCCGGCTACCGAAATCTGCCGTCACCCGGCTGGCTCGGTGGCAAGGCTGCCGTGTGCGGCCGGATCGGCACGCCCCAGACCACGGCGCAGATCAACCCCGCCGCGTTCACCAACGCCATGATGGCGGCGGCGATCGATAATGGCGCGGCACTGGTCGCGGGTTGCGTCGACGGCATCGTGCTTTCGCCCGGCAGCGGCCGGGCCGCCGGCGCTATCGTTGACGGCGCGGTGCTGGCAAGCGACGCCGTGGTGATCGCGTTGGGGCCGTGGTCAATGCTCGCCTGCCGATGGCTGCCGTTGCCCGCAACCGAGGGCGTCAAGGGCCACAGCTTGGTGTTCGCTTACCGGCCTTCACCGGAATCCCTGTTCGTCGAGCTTGAGAGCGTGGACGGAGCAAGGACTTCGCCCGAGATCAATCCGCGGCCCGACGGCACGACCTATGTTTGCGGCCTGCCGGGCCACGACGCCCTGCCGGCCGACCCGGCCGACGTGGCGCCGGAGCCGGGTGCCAGCGCGCTACTGCGCCAGATGACCGCTCTTGTTTCACCCGAACTGGCGGCGGCCGAGGTGCTGGCCGAACAGAGCTGCTATCGCCCGGTGACCGCGGATGGTTTGCCGCTGATCGGACCGGTACCCGGTGTCGCCGGGGCTTATGTCGCGACCGGGCACAATGTCTGGGGCATGCTGAACGCACCGGCAACCGGTGAGGCGATGGCCGAACTCATCACGGGTGGTGCCGCGACGACCGTCGACCTTGGCCCTTTCGATCCCGCCCGGCTGGCGCCATTCAAGGCAAGCGAGGTCGAAATCTGAATAGCCGGTGGCGGCGAGAGGCGGCATACTTGAAATTCTCTATGAAACGGTAAGGTACAGGCCATATTGCTGGACGGGTAATACCAAGGCACAACACTTCGCGGAAAGGAACGCGCCATGCCGAGCGAACTCAGCTTTTCAAATCGCCACAAGGATCTGGCGGCGCGAGACCGGGAATATGTCCTCGGCTGGCGTTTCAATCCGGGCATCGTGTTCGAGCGCGGCGAAGGGGTGCGGCTGTTCGATGTCGATGGCAACGCCTATTACGACATGAGTGCTGGGATGATGTCGCTGACCCTGGGCCACGCCCATCCAGAGCTGGTCGAAGTGATCCGCGACATGGCCGACCGGTTTACCCATCAGTCCTCCTGGTACACCAATCCCTGGGCGATCGAATTCGCCGAGCTGATCGCCACGACCATGCCCGGCGAGTTGAAGATGACCAATTTCGCCGTGACCGGATCGGAAGCCAATGAAATCGCGATGCGCATGGCGCTCGCCGCGACCGACGGCTTCGACATCTGCTCGATGGTGCGCGGACTGCATGGCGGGTCGCTGGCGGCGGAATCGATGACCTCGGTCGGCGGCGCGCGGCGGCGCGGGCTCGGGCCGCTGACCCTGCCGGCGCGCGCCAACTGCATCGTGCCAGCCTTCTATTACCGCGCGCCGATAGACGACGCCGAACAATGGGACGAGGTCAGCCTGCAACTGACCGAGGAATTGATCGAATACACCACCTCGCAGCAGGTCGCGGCGCTGATGCTGGAGCCGATTGCGGTGCCGGGTGGAATGATAGTTCCCTCGAAACGCTGGCTGCGCGGCATTCGCGAGATCGCCGACCGTTGGGGCGCCTTGCTGATCTTCGATGAATGCCAGCTCGCCCCGGCGCGGACCGGCAAATTCTGGTCGTTCGAACATTACGACGTCGTCCCCGATATCGTCACATTCGGCAAGGGAATGACCGCGGGCTTCGCCAATTGCGGGGCAATTACGACGCCGGAAATCGCCGAGAAGACGCGCGGCGCCCTGGGGCTGCCCTGGTCCGGCACCTATCCGCAGGACCCGCTGCCCTGCGCCGTCGGACTGAAGCAGCTTGAAATCGTGCTGCGCGACGACCTGACCGGCCACGCCGAACGCGAAGGCGTTTTTATCGGCGAGCGGCTGAGCCAGATACAGGCGCGCCACGACTGTATCGGCGATGTGCGCGGCAAGGGGCTCTACCGTATGCTCGATATCGTCAAGGACCGCGCAAGCAAGGAACCCGACGCGCAGATGGCCGAACATATCCGCTTTCATGCGCTGGCCGAAGGGCTGCTGTTGATCGCGGTGAAGAACTATGTCCGCTTTTGTCCGCCGACCATCGTCACCCGGGCCGAACTCGATGACATCCTGGGCCGCCTCGAAGCCGCGATAACCCGCGCCGAAGCAGGCGGCCCCGTCGCCACCGACATCGCCGCGTCCAGTTCACTGGCGGCCAACAGCGCGGCGCGGTAGCGCCAAGATGGGCTGACGAATGAAGCGATGAAGCGGCCACCCTTCGACGGGCCTTGGTCAGGCTTTTACCCGTCTTGGCGTTTTCTTCCGGCGTCCCTTGGTCACCGCGCGCAGCGCGTCATACATGATCGACATCGCCCGGTCGATTTCCGCGTTGCTGGCGGTCATCGGCGGCACCAGCCGGATGACGTTCTTCAGGTCGCGCACGCCCCGGGTCTGGAAGATAAGACCATGCGACAGGCAATATTCGAACATCTTGCCGACCGCCTTGTTGGCCGGTGTTTTCTTGATGCGGTCGGTGACGAATTCAATGCCGAGCAGCACGCCGCGCCCCCGGATATCGCCGATCAACTCGAACTCCTTGGCCATTTTCCGCCATGCGCGTTTTATCCGCCGTTCGATCCGCGCCGCGCGGCCGGGCATGTCTTCCTCGACCACGATTTTCAGGCTTTCCTCGCCCGCCGCGCAGAGAACCGGGTCGGTAGCATGGCTGCGGGTCGCGAAATAACCCTCCTTTACCGCCGCTTGCGCGACCTTATTGGTGGTGCAGACCGCGCTGATCGGCAGTCCGCCGCCAAAATGTTTTGAGATCGTGATGATGTCCGGCGCAACGCCGTCTTCATGCTCGAAGCCGAACAGCTTGCCGGTCTTGCCGAGGCCGGTCTGCGATTCATCGAAGATCAGCAGCATGCCGCGATCGTCGCAGGCCTTGCGCACCGCTTCGTAATATCCCTTTGGCGGCACGATCACGCCGCCCGCACTCAGGATCGGCTCGGCGATAAAGGCCGCCGGCTGGGCGGTAAAGTTCGCATCGGCAATTTCCATGCCCGATTCGAGACACTGGAACTTGCACGACGGATATTTCAGGCCGACCGGACAACGATAACAATAGGGTGCCAGGATCGAGGCGGTCGCCGGGGCGACGATGGCGTGCTTTCGCCGGGTCCAGTTGAACGAAATCGAGCGGGTCAGATACGAGGTCGATCCGTGCAGCCCGGCATGCAGGCCGACCACATCCAGGCCACCGGTCGCCTTGCGCGCCAGATCGATCGCGGCTTCGATCGAGTCGCTGCCGCTGACCAGGAACAGCGATTTTTCCAGCGGCCTGGGCAGCAATTTCCCCAGCGTTTCGTGCAGCTTGAGCCGCGGCACATGCAGCAAGGCGTTGGACGCGTGCATCATCGTCTTCAGCGTCCGTTCGATTGCCGCCACGATCCGCGGATGCTGATGGCCGAGCGCAGCACCCATCTGACCGGATTGAAAGTCGAGATATTCCTTGCCCTGCGTATCGGTAACGATACTGCCACGCGAATGTTCAAGAACCGGACGGTTTTCCAATCCGCCCATATAACTGCCCGGCTCGGTGGGAAACACCCAGCGTTCGACAATCCGTTGTACGCGGTTCTGCTTCATCCCTTCCCACAAACTACCGCCAATCGCCGCGATTATAGTCTTGCGCGGCTTGGCGTGTCGCACGGGATTTCGATCCGGCCGCCCGGTTCACTGGATCAGGGCGTTCGGGAGAGCTGGCGGATTTCACCGAGCGTCGATTCCAGGTCGCGCACTTCGCCCCAGCCGACCCGTATCATTTCAATCGCCGGCTCGTGCAAATGCGGCAGCGTGGTGCCGGTGCATTGTTCGATCACGATCGGCTTGAAGTCGCGGAACATTGCGTCCTTGGAGGTCGCCGCCACGCATTGGTTGGTGAGCACGCCAGTTATCAGCACGGTATCCGCATGGAGCGCCCGCAGGACACCTTCAAGGTTGGTGTTGTAGAAGGCGCTGAGCCGGGTTTTCTCGATGTACCAGTCCTTGTCGCGGGGGTTCAAATCGTCGTAGATCCGATAGCCCCAGGTATCCTGGCGCAGGCCTCCGTCCTTGAGGAACGGACGCAGACGCATGAAAGGGCCGCCATCTTCCACGCCGAGACCTTCGCTGAGCGCGCGCGCCGCAGCCTCGCCGGTGC
>PTKA01000005.1 GCA_002937525.1 Alphaproteobacteria bacterium MarineAlpha10_Bin3 | reverse complement strand
AAGGCGTCGCCCGACGACGTTCCAGGCCGTGTCGCCAGCCTGCTGGAGGACCGCCGGCGCCTGGAGCGCGAAGCCTCCGATCTGCGCCAGAAGATCGCAGTGGGCGGCGGGGCGGACAGCATCGCACCCGATGTCAGACAGGTCGCGGGGATTGCCCTCACAGCGCGAATTCTTCAAGATATTCCTGCCAAAGAACTGAAACCATTGACTGATTCATTAAAGACCCAAATCGGGTCGGGCGTCGTCACCGTGGTTTCGGTCAGCGACGGCAAGGCGTCGATTGTCGTCGGCGTGACCGACGATCTGACCGACCGGTTGAGCGCCGTCGATCTGGTCCGCATCGGTTCGGCGGCGCTGGGTGGTAAAGGCGGCGGCGGCCGCCCGGACATGGCACAAGCCGGCGGACCCAATGGCGACGCGGCGCCGCAGGCGCTGGCGGCAATCGAGGAAGCCTTGTCCAACCAGAGCGCGGATCAAACCGCCGGGCAGGCTTGATCGCGCCTTTCCCGCCGCCTAGTCCGGCCGCGGCAAATTCAATCAATCGAACGGATTTAGAGCATGCGCTTCAAAGGTACCGACACCTATATCGCGACCGAGGATCTGCGGGTCGCCGTCAACGCGGCAATCGTCCTTGAACGGCCGCTTCTCATCAAGGGAGAGCCCGGCACCGGCAAAACGATCCTGGCGCAGGAGATCGCCCAGGCGCTCGGCATGCCGTTGATCGAATGGCATGTGAAATCCACGACGACGGCGCAGCAAGGACTTTATGAATACGACGCAGTGCGCCGCCTGCGCGACAGCCAGCTTGGCAATGACGCGGTACATGATATCGCGAATTACATCGTGCGCGGCAAATTGTGGGATGCGTTTGACTATGGCGAGCGGCCGGTACTGCTGATCGACGAAATCGACAAAGCCGATATTGAATTTCCGAATGATCTGCTCCTCGAACTCGATCGCATGGAATTCTTCGTCTATGAAACGCAGGAAATCGTGAAGGCGAAATTACGTCCGGTCGTGATCATCACTTCGAACAACGAAAAAGAATTGCCGGACGCGTTCCTGCGCCGCTGCTTCTTCCATTACATCGCGTTTCCGGATCGCGATACGATGTTGAAAATCGTCGATGTGCATTATCCCAACATCCAAAAAGAGTTGGTACGCGAGGCGCTGAACCTGTTCTACGACGTGCGCGATGTTCCGGGGTTGAAGAAGCCGCCCTCGACCTCCGAACTGCTCGACTGGATCAAGCTGTTGATGGCGGAAGATATGCCGCCCGAAGTGCTTCGAGCCAAGGATACCAGCAAGCTCATCCCGCCGCTTTATGGCGCCTTGCTGAAGAACGAACAGGACGTGCAGCTTTTCGAGCGATTGGCCTTCATGGCCCGGCGGGAGCAGCGCTAGATTTTGGGGAAGGGAGAAGGGGGAACGCGGCACCGTCGTTCCACCTTGGCGGATCGCGCCCAAGCGCCTCATTAACGGCGCCGTCACGGCAATATTGCCGTTGGTGCCGCAGGCTGTATGATCCGCCGTTCGGGTTATGGGACAGGAATCGCCGCTATGTTCATAAATTTGTTTCTGGAATTAAGAACTGCCGGCCTGCCTGTGTCCTTGAAGGAATATCTCATTCTCATGGATGCCATGAAGCATCGGGTAACCAGTTGCCGGGTCGATGAATTTTATTATTTAAGCCGCGCGACCCTGGTTAAGGATGAACGCCATCTGGACCGGTTCGACCGGGTATTCGGGCATGTTTTCAAGGGGCTGGAGGCTCCCGAAGGCGAAATGCAGGTCGAGTTGCCGGATGAATGGCTGCGCAAACTGACCGAGCGCCATTTGAGCGAGGAAGAAAAAGCGCTGATCGAGTCGCTGGGCGGCTGGGAGAAGCTGATGGAGACTCTCCGCCAGCGCCTGGCCGAGCAGGAAAAGCGCCACCAGGGTGGCAGCAAATGGATCGGCACGGCCGGCACCTCGCCGTTTGGCGCCTATGGCTACAACCCGGAAGGCATCCGTATCGGGCAGGAGGAATCGCGTCATCGTCGCGCGGTCAAGGTCTGGGACAAACGGGAATTCCGCAATCTGGACGATTCGGTGGAACTCGGCACGCGGAACATCAAGATGGCGCTGCGGCGTCTTCGCCGCTTCGCGCGCGACGGGCTGGAGACCGAATTCGATCTCGATGGCACGATCGACGCGACCGCCCGCAATGGCGGTTATCTCGACATCAAGATGGTCGCCGAACGCAAGAATATGATCAAGGTACTGCTGTTTCTCGATATCGGCGGTTCGATGGACGATCATGTCAAGATTTGCGAAGAACTGTTTTCGGCATCGCGGTCTGAATTCAAACATCTGGAATACTTCTATTTCCACAATTGCCCCTATGAAGCGGTGTGGAAGGATAACCGGCGCCGGCACAGCGAACGGATCGATACATGGGAGGTGCTGCGGACCTATCCTGGCGACTACAAGCTGATCTTCGTTGGCGATGCGACCATGAGCCCGTATGAAATCACCTATCCCGGCGGCAGCGTCGAACATTGGAATGAAGAAGCCGGAGCGACATGGATGCAGCGTTTGCTGATGACCTACAAAAACGCCGTCTGGCTCAACCCGCAACCGGGCCGGAGTTGGAGTTACACGCCCTCGATCGAAATTCTGTCGCAGCTCATGGAAGACCGTATGTATCCACTGACCCTGGACGGTCTGGATTCAGCGATGCGGGAATTGATCCATTGAGCGGAAAGTGGTGCGCGATAGCGATTGCGACACTGGCCGCGTCCTGCACGTCCTACCCGCCAACGGTGACAACCGACCCATTGCATGGACCTGGTGGCGGCGGTGCGGTTGTTTCGGTCTGCTACGATTCCGGTGACCACGACCGGCGAGAGATCGAACAAATCGCCCTCCAAGCTTGCCCCAAACCCACCGCCGCCGTTACCCCCTGGCGGCTCGACACGATGCTGAACGAATGCCCGTTATTCAAGAAGACGCGCATCAGTTTCAGATGCGTTCCGAATTAGGACGCAAGATTGCCCCTGGGGCAACGGCGCGGTAATGTGTCGACACCCCAATTTCCGAATCAGCTTACCATTGCAACCCAAAATTCACGGGAAGACATCCAGATGTTAGATCTTATAAATATTGCGCGGACCGAAGCCGAAGGCGGCGACCTGTTCGGTCTCTTGTCGGGTCTTTTCGAGCCATCGGATGTTATGCCCGAGGGATGTCCCGATGCGGTAATCTGGAAGGGCGGAAATCACGACGGGGTTGTCAATCCCGTCGCCCATTCCTTGACCGACGCCTATGCCCTGCTCGGCACGCTGGCCGCCATCGATATTCTGGGACTGCCCTATTACGCGGTGCCGATGTGGTCGCAATACCGGCACGACACCAAGCTGGAGACCTTGAAATGGTTCGGCAATATGCCATGCACATCGATCAAGTGGTCCACGGCGGGCGACGCCTATGTCAATGACGGCAAGGGCGGCAAGGTCGTGGTTATGGGAAAATCCGCCAATGCACCGCTGCGCACTCAGGCCGGCGTGTACTGCAATGTCCGCCCCTATGGGCCGATCACGGTGGTCCGCTGCATGCCCTGTCTGCCATATTCGCAGGACCGCGCCGTCTTCGATGTCGATCCCAAGACCGGAATCATTCATTCGGAGATGAACACGCCGGGTGTCCAGATGGCCTATGCGTGCCGCCGTTTCCTGGGAATGGTAAACGAGACCGGCAAGCTCGGCCGGGTCGCTTTCAAGCCGACCCAGGCCATGGAAGACGGCATCAATGCAGGGATCCTTTCGTGGATGCTGCTAGGCACGAAATTCTCGGTGGGGCGGAAATGGGCCGTGGACGGCTATGTCGAAAACCGCGAACGGGTCGACCGGATTATCGCGTTGCTGCCCGACGGCTTCAAGGATGGCATGAAAACTTGGAGCGGCCAGATCGAACAGCATATCGCCGATACCAATTACGGGCTACTGCTCTGGGATTTGATCGAAAAGCAGGACGTTATCGTGTTCGCCACCGATCTCGACGGCGACCGCCTAACCGATCTGCTTGCCGATGTTTCCGATCCGCTGCGCCGGTTCGGCCAGTTGGTGATAGATCATCTTGGCGCGGACGCATCGATGGACAATTTATGGGGCGAGATGGGTTATACGACGGGCAATGGCCGCGACATGACATCGGTGATGTACCGCATGTCCGGACCGCCGATCCACGAGCAGACCCTTGGTTCCGCCGACGCCATGCTGCTGCGTTTGCTCGACGGCGACGAATCCATGGGCGGCACCAAACGACCCTACGACCCGCGCATTCATTTTGTCTTGATCCGCACCGCCTATCTTGACGCCAACTCCGATAACGCCGATCTTCGCGATTGGCTCGATGCGGCGCTGGCAAAATTCGACGAAATTTATGCTGGCGAACGCCCCGGATTCATCGATGGATACAAGGCGCTGAAATCAGCCATCCAGCCCTGGAGTTCCTGATACTCGGCGCAATTGCGTTGATTCTCCTCGTGAACCCAAGTTAGCGAAAATATGGCGACCCCGACAGGACTCGAACCTGTAACCGTCGGATTAGAAATCCGATGCTCTATCCGGTTGAGCTACGGGGTCTGCACAAATTATTTCCCAGCACCGCCTTGGCAATATTCCAGGGCAAATCGGAATCGACGTCTTCCGGTCCGCCTTCAATGGGTCCAGCTCTGGGTCCGCCTGAAGGCGAAGTTGTCCGCATAGGCCTTGCGCTGAATACGAGGTTCCCTTGGCTTCTGAACGCTATGGGTCCAGCCGTTCTTTTCGGCGTGGGCCACGGCTTCGCTCGATGTCGCAAAGTGAAGGCGCACCTGCGCGCTTGTATCGGATGACCCCGACCAGCCCATCAAGGGATCCGGCTCAATCCGCGCGCCGGGTTCGAATTCCATCACCCATTCCTTGGTCGCGGCGCGCCCGGACTGCATGGCGGTTTTCGCCGGCTTGAATATACGCACTTCCATGTGTCTCACTCGCCTTGGCTTCAATGGGGAAGCATATTTCACTGGTCGGGGAGGCAGGATTCGAACCTGCGGCTTCCTGCTCCCAAAGCAGGCACTCTACCAGACTGAGCTACACCCCGGCTGGCGGCGAAATTAGGGTATTCCGGCGCCAATCACAATCAAACAATAGGATCGTTCCAAAGCACCGCGCGAACCGGCTATAAGGTTGGCGGAACTATAACGTTGGCGGACAATCGGGAGCGCGCGCCATGGCCGAGGCTAAAAACGTTCTGCTTATCGTCGTCGATCAGTGGCGCGGCGATACGGTTTCGTACCTGGGTCATCCGTGCGTGCGCACGCCCCATCTGGATGCGCTGTGCCGGGACGGGGTTACTTTTCGCAACGCCTATACGCAGTGCGTCCCGTGCGGCCCGGCGCGCGCGTCGCTGCTGACCGGCCTGTATATGATGAACCACCGGGCGACGCAGAATGGCGTGCCGCTCGATGCGCGGCACGGCAATCTGGCCCACGCGCTGCGCCAGGCGGGATACGACCCGGCCTTTATCGGTTACACCACCACCACGCCGGACCCCCGGACGACCAGCCCGGCCGATCCCCGATTCAGCGCGCTCGGCGAACTGATGGCGGGCTGGACGCCGATTGCCCGGCTCGATCCCGCACGGCGGCCCTATTTCGACTGGTTGCGGGCGCGCGAGGTCGATGTGCCGGCCGACCCGAACGATATCTGGCTTCCGGCCGAACCGAACCCGGCCGGCCCTGGCGCAACGCTGGCGGCGTCGCGCATCGATAGCGCGCATTCCGATACCAGCTGGGCGACCGAACATGGGCTGGCTTATCTGCGCGGCGCGGGCGCCCAGCCCTGGTTCCTGCATCTGGGATATTACCGCCCGCATCCCCCTTTCATTGCCCCCAGCCCCTATAACGCGCTGTACGATCCCGACGAAGTCCCGCCGCCGGTCCGCGCCGCGACCCCCGAAGCGGAAGCCGCCCAGCACCCGTTGCTGGCCTATCAGCTTGGCCATGTCGAGCAAGCCAAGTTCTTCCGCGACGGCGCCGGGCTGGGCCGCAACATGGACGAAGCCGCGGTGCGGCGCATGCGGGCGGCGTATTACGGTTTGATCTCGGAAATCGACGAGCATCTCGGCCGCATCGTCGCCTACCTGAAGGAAAGCGGCCAGTACGACAACACGCTGATCGTTTTCACTTCCGACCACGGCGAACAGCTGGGCGACCATTATCTGCTCGGTAAACAGGGATATTTCGACGAATCCTTTCACATTCCGCTAGTCATCCGCGACCCCGGCGCGCCCGGCACGCATGGCGGCATTGTCGATTCATTCGCCGAATCGGTCGATGTCATGCCAACGATCCTGGAATGGCTCGGCGCGCCGGTCCCCAGGGTCTGCGATGGCGCATCGCTGCGCCCCTTCCTGGACGGTAAAACGCCGGCGGACTGGCGCGCGCAAGCCCATTACGAATATGATTTCCGGCCCTATTACGAAGCCGCCGGCACGCCGCCGCCGCTTGGCTTGACCATCGACCAGTGCGGCCTGTCGATCATCCGCGACGCGCGGTTCAAATACGTCCATTTCGACGCGCTGCCGCCGCTGTTCTTCGATCTGCAAGCCGACCCGAACCAGTTTCGCGACCTGACCGGCGACCCGGAATATGCCGCGGAAATCCTGAACTATGCGCAGAAGATGCTAAGCTGGCGGATGCATCACGCCGAACGCACCTTGACCGGCTATTCGTCCTCGCCGGCGGGACTGCTGAGCGTCGCCTGAAGCGCGCCGGCCTGGGTCAATAGATCGGCAATCGCTCCATAGGGCTGCGCGCCGACCACGCCGCGCCCGCCGGCAACGAAGGTCGGCACGCCGGTGACGCCATATTGATGCGATTTGGCCCAATCCGCATCGACCGCATCCTTGAAGCTGCGGGTTTCCAGCACATTGCGCGCGTCATCCACCGGCAGCCCGACGGCTTCAACGATCGTCAGAAGTTCATCGACATCGCCGATATTGCGCCGGTCGACGAAATAGCCCCGGTACAGCGCATCGTGCAGCGCCTCGCCGCCATCCACGGTATCGGCCCATTTGCCCAGTTCCTGCGCCAGGCGGCTGTTATAGGTGTGCGAACGTTCGCCATAAGGCAGGCCTGCGGCGTCCATCAGCGCCTTCATGCGCGCATAGCTCGCCTTCAAATCCATGCCCCGGCCAGCGAACAGATCTTCCAGCGAACGGCCTTCATCGGGGGTGTCGGGATGCAGCGGGAAATGCACCAGCTTCACTTCGATGTCGAAATTCTGTTTCAGTTTTTCAATACGCACGGTACTGATGTAACACCACGGTCAAACGTAGTCGGTGAAGACTTCCAGGGTAACGGTCTGCGCCATTGAATTTGCGTCCTTACGGTTCGCGGCATTTGCGTCCTTAATGGTTCGCGCCAAGCCTATCATGCGAGGAAACGATACGGCCAGCGCTACGAAATGAGCGACCGGTCGAGCGGCAAGGTCTGTTCACCGAACATGTCGTTCAGGATCACGTCGCGGACCTCGTCGCGGTCGAGCTTGTGGCGCTCGATCATGTCGCCGCATTCGGCAATGACCGCATCGACATCCTGCATCAGTTTCAGGCGCTTGAAGAGGTCGGGTCGATAGAGCCCCATGGCTTCGCCGATCAGTTCCATGAAATTAACCACCTCGAAGGGCCATTCACGCTCATGGGCGCAAAAATCGCGGTGACATGAATGGTAGATACCGGCCAGCGTCGTCACTCCCGCCGCCTCGGCGGCACGAAGCTGTTCGGCGTGCAAATCACGCTTGAAATCGGGCGTGCCGGCCAGCGCGGTGCAGGCGTAGCCGGCCGCCGGCTGATCCAGTTCGACGAATTCGAGCCCCGGAATCGCCCGCAACAATGTCCGAACGGACGCGGTCACGCCATTGGTGCCGCTATGTTCGTGCAGCCCGACCCGCTTTTCCACCCGGTGAACGAAATGTTCCTTCAGCGCATCCAGTTTCCGGGCGAGATAGACCGAAAACATGGTCATGCCGAACGCGCCGTTGGATGGCTGGCTCGGCAGCATGGCTTCGCCAAGCTGCACGTCGCAGGTCGGGCACCAGGACAGGACTTCATCGGCACCGGTGCCAAAAAATCGGTCCAGTGTACGCCCGCCCTGCCGGCCCGCACTGGCCGCATCGCCGGCCCGCATTTGCAGGATGCCGCAGCAATTGGACGGCCCGCCGAACACCGCATAGCGCGCGCCAATCCGGTCCATGACATCCAGACATAACAAGGCGATATGAGGCGTTTTCAAGACATTACATCCGGTATAGAAGACGACATTCGGATCCGGTTCGCTGTCCAGTTGCCGGGGTGCGCGCGTCAGGCGGAAAAGCTCCTCGGTGGTGAGTTGCAGGCGGGAGATGACCCGCACCGAACGCGCCATCTTCTGAAAGCGGGCCTTGCCGTCGGCGCGGATGGTCTGAATGTCGCGCTTTTTGTTCTGGGCCAGCCGGGCCAGTTTGATCATGAAGCGCGGATTGACCCCGTCCTGGCAGGCGTCGATGCAATCGCCATTGCCCGAACAGGCGGAAACCCAGGCCAGGGATTTTTCCGGCGCCTCGCCCGAGGCCGCCGATAGCGACTCGAGGTCGATGTTCTCGTCGGTGTCGACGATCTCGAGCTCACCGGGAGAGTTCAGCTCGCTGGTGAGGTCGTTCATCATCTGCGAGATCTGGTTGTCGTCCTGGGCGCCGTAGAGGCGCTCGATGGCTTCCGTCACGGCGCGCTCCGCGGCGACCATCGGCTGGATACGCAAGCCGGTGGCGAACTTGAGGTCGTCCATGGCGACGACGTCGGTCGGGTCGACCATCGCCACCTCGAGGACTTTTTCGTCGACCTGCACCGGCACCAACAGGTAACGGCGCGCCATCTCCGCCGGCACCAGCTCCAGGATGCTGGAAAGCACTTCCAGGTTGTCAATGTCGGCAGCGGGCACGCCATACTGGTCGGAGAGCATGCGGACGAGGTCGGATTCCTGAACGAGCTTCTTTTCGACCAGATAGTGGCCGAGACGCTCGCCGCTGGCGGCCTGGTCTTCGAGCGCGTCGTGGAGCGCTTCTTCGGAAATCAGCCCGTTGTCGACGAGGAGGCGGCCAAGCCGCGTGGTGAGACGGCGCTGGGGGCGTCGGTCGGCAGCGACCGGCCCTCCCTCGGGAACCCTACCGGTCTGCTCGGTAACGACCTCTCCCTAGGCGGGTTCCTGTGGGGCGACCGAACCGGGGGCTCCGGAGGCAGCGCCACCGTCACCCTGTGCCGGAGCCATCGTCCCGGCGGAGGCCTGTGCGCCCGAGGCGCTCAACTGCCTCCCCTGATCTTGATCGGCCACTAGGTCTTGCTCGCCATCCTGCATTGCCCGAGCGGAACGATACGGCAAGCGCGCTCGGTGGAGCACTTCCCGCGAGCGAGCGGCGCAGGGACACATGCGGTTCCCCGCCGCCGCGCACTTCTTCGTCCCACGTCGGCATACGTTGGGCTGGTGTGTAAAGGATAGTGATTGGGGGGTGTTGGAGTAAAGCACTAATCAGATGAATGAAAGGGTGATTGGGAGTCGCGCGGAGTGAGCGTGAATGAGCATGGATGCTCGATGCGGTGGCCGTCGAAACGCACGGAGGCCGTTGCTTTGACAAAACTAGACTCTTGGCTTGCGTCGGGCCAAGATGGCTCTGTAGGTTTGGACGCTCCAACGTGGAGGCAACGGAGTCTTGTCGTGAGCAGCAATCGCAGCCTTGCAACCGATCCCGAATGGGATGTAATCGTCGTCGGCGCCGGCCCGGCCGGGAGCCTCTGCGCCGAACATCTGGCGGGGCGGGGGCACCGGATTCTGCTTCTCGAGCGTGACCACAGGCCGGGGGCTTGCGCCAACTGCACCGGGATTATTGGCGAGGAAGCGTTCGAAGTTTTTGATCTGCCGCGTGGGTTGGTAGTCAACACGATTTCGGACGTGGTTTTTCGCGGGCCTTATCGGCGCGAGGTCACCTTCGAAGGCGGTCGACCGTTGGCCCACATCGTACGCCGCTTCGAGTTCGACGCGGCGCTCGCCGAACGCGCTGAGCAAGCCGGCGCCGAGTTGCGCACCGGAGTGCGGGTCGCGGGGGGAAGCCGCAGCCCTCACGGCGTCGAGGTCGACGGCGTCACCGACAAGCGCACGGAAACGTTTCGCGGCCGCGCCATCGTTCTCGCCGTCGGCTACCACCTGGCGATCCTGCGCTCGTTCGACATGGACGGGCCGCGCGAGTTCGTTCAGGGGGTCCAGCTGCTATGCCGGGCCAAAGATCTTCACCAGACCGAGGTCTACGTCGGTAGCAAGTGGGCGCCGGGCTCGTTCGGCTGGGCGGTGCCGCTCGACCAAGGGTGGGCCAAGATCGGACTGACGACGTCCGGCAAGGCGCGCCAGCATCTGGACGCGATTCTGGCGTCCGAGCACCTCGCCCATCGGCTGGATCTGTCCGACGCCCGCGTGCGATTGAGCCCGATCCCGGTGGGGGCGCCCGGACGCACCCACGACGATCGGGTTCTGGTTGTCGGCGAGGCAGCGGGCCAGGTGAAGACGACGAGCAATGGGGGTATCTACTACAGCATGCTCGGGGCGCGGGAGGCAGCAGCGACGCTCGATGCCGCTTTGCGGCGTGATGATCTGTCCGCGGCGGCGCTCTCCTCGTACGAAACCGCCTGGCGCGGCTTGCTCGAACCGGAGCTCCAGGCCGGGCAGCAGCTTCGAGAGGCCTTCGACACCATCTCCGACGCCAAGCTCGCGGCGCTCATGTGGATTGGGGGGATGGAGTCGCTGATGGATTTGATTCGGAATAGGGCGGATTTTGATTGGCATCGGCCGTTGTTGGATGAGTTGAGTGGGCATCGGGTAGTGGGGCAGTTTTTGAAGATGGGGACGAGAAGGGCCGCGGAAGCCTGACCCGGAGCGGCCGGACACCGCGCTACAGCGGGTACTGCTTCAACCCGAAACGATCGGCGGACGCAGTCGGCTCCCTTCAGCCGATGTACGTCATGCGGCGAAGCTGCTCGAGACACCCGTTCGCATCGCGCCGATCCTTGAGCGCCCGCAGGACCCCGAGTTCCTCGATGAACCTGTCGCGATCGAGCATCGGCCCCCTCACTTCAAACATGCGCTCGTTCTCCAGCTGCACCAACTCGTCGCTCGGGGTGAGTAGCTCTTCGTGGAGCTTCTCTCCCGGCCGCAGACCGACTGACCTGACCCCCTAGAACGGGTCCAGATGTAATCTCATGATCTGGAGCCAGAATGGGAGGTCAGAATGCCGACGAAGAGGCAC
>PTKA01000499.1 GCA_002937525.1 Alphaproteobacteria bacterium MarineAlpha10_Bin3 | reverse complement strand
AACCCGCCAGTCTTCGATCCACAAGGTGCTGGTAAATTGATGGCCGGTCGGGCACACGCCCTTCAGCCATTTCGGGATAATGTAGGGGTTGGCGCGAAAATACAGCGGCAGCACCGGCAGTTCCTCGCCATAGATGCGTTGCAGATCGCGCCACAAGGCCTTGTTGGCTTTTGGTTCGCAGACGATTTCGACTTCGTCCAGCACCTTGTCCATGGCCGGGTTTTTGAAGCCGGTATAGTTCTGGCCCGACCAGCCATTGGCCTCGGACGGGATCTGGGTCGAATGCAACGTCGTGCGCGGGACGCCCTTGGGCGCGGAAATCCAGGCATACATCACCATATCGCGGAACTTGCGGTAGGTGATGGTGTCGCCGAAAAACACCCGCGCCGGTTCGTTGCGCAGGCGCAAATCGATGCCGACCTGACGAAGCTGGCTTTGCAACACCTGCTGGATCAGCTCGCGCGATTTATTGCCGGCCGTGGTCATGAGTTCGAGTTGCAGGCGCTTTCCCGTGGCGTCATGGCGGATGCCGTTGCGAATTTGCGACCAGCCGGCGGCGTCGAGCAGCGCCTTGGCGCGGGCCGGATCATAGGCGTATTTCGGTGCGCCCTTGTCATAGACGGTATCCAGCGGGTTGGTCTGGCCGTGGGCGACGGGCTGATGCCCGGCGAAAAGCTGCCGGTTGATCGTCTGGCGGTCGATGGCGTGCAGCAAGGCGCGGCGCACCCGCCGGTCGGCCAGCACCGGATTGTCGAGATTAAGGTCGATATGTTCATAGATCAGCCCCGGCTTGTAGCTGAAATCGAACGCGCCGCCAGCGCGTTTCTCGAAGGCCAAAGCCTGATCGACGGTGAGGCCCAGCTCGCCGGCGATATAGTCGATATCGCCCGATAGCAGATTGGCGCTCAGCGCCGCGGTGTTCTCGATCGCCTTGACGACGATGCGCGCAAAGGCCGGCTTTTTGCCCCACCATGTCGGATTGCGTTCCAGCACGACATAGGAACCGGTCACGACCCGGGATATCCGGTAAGGCCCGTACCACAGGCCCGGATTCGTGGTGTCGGTCTCATAGGCGCTGCGCTTGCGGTACTGCGCCGGGTCGCTGAAATTGGCGCGCTCTATATGGGCCGGCAGCAGTTGCAGCCCGCTCATCGCGGCGAATTCGCAGGTCCGCTTGTTGACATGCAATGTGAAGGTCTTGTCGTCCACCATGTCGATGGCGACGATACGCTGGAACAGTTCCAGATTGCCGAAACCGCTTTTGGCGTTGCGCCCGACATTCCAGGTAAAGACCACGTCCTTGGTGGTGACCGGCACGCCGTCGCCCCACGTCGCGCCGGGGCGGATCGTGTAGGTGACCGCGATGCCAGGCTTGCCGTCGGCGGTGGTCTCGTTTTTGGCCCGGCCATTGGCGTAGCTCGGCACTTGCGTACACAACATGCAGATCAGCTTCCAGTCCGCGTCGTAGGCGGTCAGCGGGCGGCGCGCCATCGCCAGGATATAGGATTTCGCCAGCATCGATTCGATGTTGGGATTGAAGTTGCGCGGGAACTGGCTGATGCCGATGACCAGCGTATCCTTGGCCGGCGCGGCGCTTGCCGCCGCCGGCGCCATCAAGGTCAGGGCCAGCGCCATGGCGCGCCAGCCGCGCGAATTGAAAAGGGTCGCTGTTTTCATCGGCGTCTCGCGTGTCCGCGCTCGATTGTGCGTTCGGCGGCATTGTACCGGCAGCGCACCGGCTTAGCCATCGCCGACGGCGATTTCCATCGACCCGTGATTTGCTCTAGGGTGGGGAAAACCGTTTTACGCAACCGCAGTCAGGGAGTTTCGCCATGAACGAAGCCGTCATCGTTTCCACCGCGCGCACCGCCATCGGCAAGGCCTATCGTGGTGCCTTCAACAACACGCACGGTGCCGATCTGGGCGCACATGCGGTCAAGAACGCGGTCGAGCGGTCCGGCGTCGATCCCGCCGAAATCGAAGACGTGCTGATGGGCTGCGCCCAGCCCGAAGGCGCCACCGGCAGCAATATCGC
>PTKA01000498.1 GCA_002937525.1 Alphaproteobacteria bacterium MarineAlpha10_Bin3 | reverse complement strand
CGGATAGGCAAGGTTTAAACCTGCTTAGACGACTCTTCCGCATGCTTCCCATGATAACGCCTTTTTGGCATTATCTGGGTCAGCCCCGATAAATATAAAGCAGCGGTATGCCGGATATTGTCACACCGGCATCGAAAATCGCGATCAGCGGCGGGCTTAACATCAGGACGCCGAGCAAGAAAAGCGCCGCCAATTTTTCCGTACTGAGACTGGATTTGGGCACGCCTTACCTTTCCCAAATGAACCCGGTATTACCCTTGGCCACCGAGATAATGTTTGACCTTGTCGGTCAATTCGCGGGTCGAGAAAGGTTTGGTGATGTAGTCGTCGGTGCCCAAAGCCATGCCTTTTTCGCGTTCCACATCGCGGCCCTTGGCCGTCAACATGAGGATGCGGATATCGTTCCAGGACGGATTGGCGCGAATGCTCCGGCAGACATCGTAGCCGTTGCGTTTGGGGATCATGATGTCCAGCAGAATCAACGCCGGCGACGATTCCTCGACCGCCCGCAGAGCCGCCTCGCCATCATGCACGACGCGAACGTCGTAACCCGCCTGCTTGACCAGAAATTCCAAGGACAGCACGATATTCAGCTCGTCCTCGACAATGAGTACCGATTGAGCCATCTGGATTCCCCTAATCCATCTCGCAACATGTTCTCAACGCCAACAAAAAACATTGTGACCTGCACCCGTGCATTGGTCCAGTTCCTAAATTCGCGGGAATTTCACCGCAGCGCGAAGCAAGGCGTTATATCTATGTTAAACAGCGCGATAGGGCCAATCCGGCCGACGGTAAGAATTGCAAGGACGCTTCATGCCCGCATTGTTTCGCGCCGCCGTCGATATCGGCGGCACCTTCAGCGACATTCAGGTGCTGGAACTGGCGACCGGCCGGACCTGCGCCCACAAGACGCCGACGACGCCGGACGACCCCTCGGAAGGGTTGATACGCGGCCTGTGCGAGATCGCCGAACGGGTCGGGTTTTCGCTGGATTGCATCGAACAGCTCTTGCATGGCACGACCATTGCGACCAATGCGGTGATTATGAGCCGCTTGCCGCCGGGCGCGCTGGTGACCACGGCGGGGTTCGAAGACGTCCTGGAAATCGGCCGCCATGAGCGCCGCGATATCTACGCCAACCGGGCCGAATCCCGGACATTGCTGGTGCCCCGCGACCGCCGGTTCGGCGTCGCCGAACGGACCCGGGCGAACGGCGATATCGAGATTGCGCTGGCCGATGCCGAAATCGACCGGCTGGCCAGTAAGTTACAAGCCGCGGCGGTCGATTGCGTTGCGGTCTGCCTGCTGCATGCCTACGCCAACCCGGCCCATGAACGCCAGCTGGAAGCAGGGCTGGCCCGCCGGCTGCCCGGACTGGCGATATCGGTGTCGCATCAGGTCAGCCCGGAAATCCGCGAATTCGAGCGCTGCTCGACGACGGTGCTGAATGCGCTTCTGGCGCCGGTGGTGCAGCACTATCTGGCGAATTTGCGCGACCGCATGGCCCAAGCCGGGATCGATTGCCCGGTTCTTCTGGTGCAGTCCAATGGCGGCGTGACATCGCTGGAGACCGCGGCCCGCTTTCCGGTCCGGCTTTTGCTGTCGGGACCGAGCGGCGGCGCGCTGGCAGCCGAAACCATCGCCGAACAGACCGGCCGCCCGAACCTGATCGCGGTCGATATGGGCGGCACCAGCTACGATGTGTCGGTGGTGCATGACGGCCGGGTCAAGTTGGTCAATCAAGGCGATGTCGCCGGTTGTCCGGTGCGTCTGCCGATGGTCGAGATCCGCACCATCGGTGCCGGCGGCGGCTCGCTGGCGCGCATCGACGCGGTCGGCCGGCTGGCGGTCGGACCGCAAAGTGCCGGCGCGCGGCCGGGCCCGGCGTGCTATGGTCAGGGCGGCGACATTCCGGCCGTCACCGACGCCCATGTTGCGCTGGGACGGATCGACCCGGATTATTTTCTCGGCGGCGCCATGAAACTCGACGTCGGCGCCGCGTGCGACGCCATCCAGCGCCATGTCGCAGCACCCGCCGGCCTCGCCA
>PTKA01000497.1 GCA_002937525.1 Alphaproteobacteria bacterium MarineAlpha10_Bin3 | reverse complement strand
CCGCCGCCAAGAAAACCGCCGGCCACCGCATTGTCGAGCATCGCGAACATTCCGGGGAAGCGCTTGACCGATTTGTCGATGACATCGCGCACCACGTTGCCGTCATCGTCCTTGTGGAAGGCGTATTCGACGACATAGCGCCGCATCAGCAACTGGTCGACCGACGCCGCCACCATGGAGACCCACTGATTGACCGGCGCCGCCGCCCGTGGGTCCAGTGGCACCAGGGGCGGGCCGTCGAAGGCGGTATCGATATAGCGTGCGATCGCTTGCGATTCCGCCAGTTCCAGCCCGTCATGGCGCATCGCCGGCACCAGGCCGAGCGGATGGATCGCCTTCACCTCCTTGGAATGGACCATCGCTGGATTGAGCGTATAGGCGACGCCTTTTTCATGCGCGGCCATGCGGACCGTGCGAACGAAATTGGATCGCGGGATGCCGATAATTTCCAAATCCATGGTGAATCTCCGGAAAAAGAGCCGTTATGTCATGCGGAAACCGGCACCGGCCGCACCAGCGGTCGGTCGTCGATCGGCAGATGCAGCATCGCCGCCATGACGGCCAGCACGACCGAGATCACCCACATCAGATCGTAGGAACCGGTGACATCGTAGATATAGCCGCCCAGCCAGGCGCCGCCGAAGGCGCCGAACTGGTGGCTCATGAACACGAACCCGAACAGCATGGTGAAATTTCTGGTGCCGAATACCTGGGCCACGATTCCGCTGGTGAGCGGCACGGTCGCGAGCCACAAGAAACCCATGATGGCACCGAACAGCAGCCCCGTCACATTGTTGATCGGCAGCACCCGCATCAGCGCCATCAGGACCGCGCGGGCAAGATAGATCGCGGTCAGCAGGTTTTTCTTGTTGAACCGGTCGCCCAGCGCGCCGAACAGATAGGCGCCCAGGACATTGCACAACCCGATCAAACCCAGGGCGTACGCCGCCGCCGTCGGCGAGACATCGTTATCGGTCAGATAGGCGGGCAGGTGGGTCCCGATGAAGGAGACATGAAAGCCGCACACGTAGAACCCGGCGGTCAGCAGCATATAACCCCGATGTCCGTGCGCTTCGGCGACGACATCCTTGAAGGTTTGGCGCGCGCCGTCGGCATCGACCGCCGAAGCGTCGCGCAACACGATGGCGATCAGCGGCAGCAACGCGATCGCCAGCGCCAGAACAACGAAGGAGTCGCGCCAGCCCAACGACTGCATCATCGCCTGCACGCCGGGGACGAAGACGAACATGCCCAGCGAACTGGCGGCGATGATGGTGCCAAAGACGATGCCGCGGCGTTCGTTGGGAACGACCTTGCCGATCACGCCCAGGACCACGACCTGGGTGGCGCCGCTCAAACCCAATCCGACCAGCAGGCCGAACGACAGCATGAAATCCGCGGTGCCCGTGCTCAGGCTCGCCAACCACATGCCGAGCCCATACAGCAACGCGCCGGCGGCGATGATCCTGAAGCCGCCATGGCGGTCGGCCAGCCATCCCGTGACCGGCTGGAATATCCCGAATATCACCGCCTGGACCGCCATGACCAGCCCGAATGCCTGCCGGCTGATCTCCAGATCGAGGGAGACGGGGGCAAGGAAAATCCCGAAGGACTGGCGCAGGCCCCCGGCCACCAGAACGACGGCCACGCCGCTGGCGACCATCAGCCAGATGCGGCTGTTCATGCCATCGCGTGCAGCGCGTCGAGCGCCGACGCGAAGGCGTCGAGCGACTGGGCGATGTCGGCGTCGGTATCGGCCAGCGAAACATAGAATTTGCTGTCGCCCTTGAAGACGCCACGCGCGCGGATCAGCGCGTTGAATCGCAGCAGCCGGTCGCGGTCGCCCTGGATCATGGTGCGGTAATCGACGATCGGCTTGTCGGTGAAGAAGACATCGAACAACGGCGGTTCGCCGACGACCATGGCTTGCGTGCCGGTTTTTGCGAACAGCGCGCTCAGCCCGTCCATCAATGCGCGGCCATTTGCGAACAGGCGCTCATAGGCGCCGGGCTGGCGCAGCACTTTCAAGGTCGCGAGCCCGGCGGCGGCGGCGACGGGATTGCCGCTCAGG
>PTKA01000496.1 GCA_002937525.1 Alphaproteobacteria bacterium MarineAlpha10_Bin3 | reverse complement strand
GATTACGCCGTCGCGCCGCACCGGCGCGCAAAACGAAGGCGTGCTGCGCGAACGGCTGGCCGGCCGCAGCACCGTGATCTGGGACGGCGCCGGCCGCAACCCGTATTTCGGCTATCTGGCCCTTGCCGACCAGATCGTCGTGACCTGCGATTCGGTCTCCATGGTCTCGGAAGCCTGCGCCACCGGAAAACCAGTCCATGTCTTCGATCTGCCCGGCGGCAACGCCAAATTCGAACGCTTCCATAGCCTGTTGCGCGACCAGGGCATTACCCGCCCTTTCACCGGAAGCCCGGCGCACTGGACCTATCCCCCGTTCGACGACACCGCGCGCATCGGCGCCGAAATCCGCACCCGCATGGGGTTGTCCCAATAAATCGCGGAGCATCGCTTGGCGATTGCCAAGATTCGGCGCAATCCCTATATCTTGACCCGATGGCGTCCGGCCATCGTCAGACATCGAACCGTCGCGCATTACGACGGAAAATGGCGGTCCCATGACGCTCGATATCGATACGTTCAGCAATGTTTCCGGCGGCTTCAGCTTCTTCAAGGCATTGGGGCATCCGTTGGCGGCGCCGCGTATCCGCGCCGTGCTGGACCGGCTTGCCGGGCCGGTTGCGATCTACGACCCGCATGGCCATGCCGCCGCCTTCGCCGCGCTGTACGACATCGCGCAACTGGATTGCGCCGGCATCTATGTGCAGGATCTGGGCGCGGTCGGCAAATCCGTGCTGGGCCACGAAGCGCAACCGGTGACGGCGCTGCCGGGTGGCATCGGCACCGTGCTGGTGCTGGCGTTCGATGCACAGCGGATGATCGACACGGTCCGCCATCTTGTGCCCGAGGGCGCGCAAATCGTCAGTCTCGACGCCGGCCGGCTGGACGACGACATGCTGACCAACCCCAAGCGCTATCTCGACCCGATCAATTTCGCCACCAATTTCGCCTTCTTCCGCGATGCCGGCGGCTGCCACACCAGGCTGGTCACGATAAATTACTGGGGCGGATACGGGGCCAGCAACACCACGCTGTGGCTCTGCCTGCTGGATACGGATGGTGCGGCGATCGCGCAATGGAGCCAGCCGGCCCCGGCGGCGAACGGGTCGATCGAAATCGACAGCCGAGAGGTCCGCGCCCGCTTCAAGCTCGGTGAATTTACCGGCCAGCTTTTCATCCATGTCGTCAATGGCGCCGGCCATGACGTGGTCAAATACGCACTCGACACCTATGGCGACGACGAAACCGTGCTGAGCTGCACCCATGACGCCAATGCCTGGCCGTCGGATCTGTATGCCGGACTGCCGGCCCCGGACGATGGCGAGCGCGTCGTGCTGTGGGTGCAGAACAGCCATCCTTGCCCGATCCCCGCCGGCGCGGTCGGGCTTAACCCGATGGGACGCGACGGCGAAGTGGCCTGGCTGAAGCATGAAATACCGCCGTTCGGCACCTATGCGCTAGATATCGCGGCGCTGCTGCCGGCGCTGCGCTGGCCGGCCCAGATCGAAATCCGGGCCGGCAAGCACTTCGTGCGGCCGCGCTATGAAGTCACCACGAAATCCGGCCGCACCCGGATTTCCCACCCCAATGTGGAACGCCGCGACCTGGCCCCAGATGCGGGCATACCCGGCCTGTCCCGGCATCTGGGCAAGGGCTATCTGCTGCCGGCGCCGATCCTGCCAATCGGCCGCTACGCGACCTCGGTGCTGCCGACGCCGATGTCGACGGCGCAGCAATCGCTGCCGGTGGCGGCGATTGTCTATGACCGCGATGGCGGCGAAGTCGCGCGGCACGCCTTTGGCAATCTTGGCCGCGGCCATGCCTCGCTGCTCGATATCGACACCCTGCTGGCGGCGCCGCACACCCTGCCCGGCGGCTACGGCCATGTCGAGCTGGTCTATGATTTCGCCGATGGCGGCGACGCCGATGGCTGGCTGCACGGGCTGTTCCGCTACCGCGAGCGCGCTACCGGGCATGGCGCCGATACCAGTTTCGGTGCGCATATCTTCAACGCAGCGCTGACCTACCGCAACGAACCGCAATCCTATTCGGGGCCGGCGCCGGGGCTGAGCACAAGGCTGTTTT
>PTKA01000495.1 GCA_002937525.1 Alphaproteobacteria bacterium MarineAlpha10_Bin3 | reverse complement strand
GCGGGAAGTGCCGGGCGCAGACATCGAGCATCGCATCGACGATCGCCTTGGGCCAGGCGCCAGTTGAGGCCCGGCGGCAACAGCGCCAGCGCCGCGAGCAGCACATGGTGACCCTTCTTTTCCACCAGGCGCCCCACCGTCAGCACCACCACCGGGTCGGAGCCGCTGCCGTCGCGGGTTGGCCGGGCGCGGTGGGGCGGCGGGAACCGGGTCAGGTCGAGACCGTGATAGACCAGCTCCGGCGCGGCGCGGCCCGGCGCCGATTGAATGTGTCAGCGTAGTTTATCCATTTACGCTGCGAAAGGGCTATCTGGGTCGTCCTTCGATGCGGCTGTTCGCCATCTCGCCACGGGTCAGGATGACGGCCGCGACCGCAATCACCGTCCCGCCGATCCAGATCCAGATATCCGGGGCTTCACCGAACATCATGAACCCCACCATGGCGGCGATGGGCAGCTGGGCGTGGTTGAAATCAACGGCGTCGCGGTCGATAGCCGTGCCCAACACGTGCTGCACAAGGGCGATACGGTGTTGCTGCGCACGCCTGGCGGCGGCGGGTACGGCGACCCCAAGGACCGGCCCGAAGATCTGATCGAGCGCGACCGAATTCGAGGTTATTCGCCGGTCAGGGCTAGCGGCCGCTCCAGCGCGTAATCGAGGCTGGCCAGTTCGGCCAGCAGCTTTTCGATCTGTGCCGCGGCCATCGCGGTGAAGGGCGGGCGGGTCATGCGCCAGGCGTTGTCGCCCTTGTAATGCGCGATGATTTCCTTCAGCGCCGGGACCATCGGGTAACCCTGAATGGTGGTGCGCAGCGCCGAGATGCTTTCCTGCATGGCGTTGGCTTCGGGGGTTTCCCAGTTATCGTAGAGTTCGCGCAGCTTGGCCGGATTGACGTTCGCCGACGCCGTGATGCAGCCGGCGGCGCCGTGCCGCAGCCCTTTCAGCATGAACGATTCCGATCCCGGAAACATATTGATAGTGGGGAACGCCTTGAGGATCGCCGCCATGTTGTCCCAGTCGCCGGAACTGTCCTTGATGCCGACGATGGTGTCGGGATAGGCGTCGATCAGCCGGCCGATCAGATCGAGGCTGAAGCCGAACACGGTTTGGGGCGGAATGTGATACAGATAGACCCGCAGCCGGTCGTCGGCGATGCGCTGGATGGTCTCGTCGAAGAAACGGAAAATGCCGTCATCGTCGACATTCTTGTAATAATAGGGCGGCAGCATCAGGACGCCGCCGCAACCCAGCTCGACCGCGTGTTTGGTCAGGGCCACGGTTTCACTGATCGAGCAGGCGCCGGTCCCCGGCATCAATACGGCCGTGTCCACGCCGCCTTCGGCCAGGGCTTCGAGCAGCGCCATGCGTTCCGATCCCGATTGCGAATTCGCTTCGCTGGTGGTGCCGAATACGGCCAGCCCGGCGCAGCCCTGATCGAGCAGCCACCGGCAATGGGTGACGAACCGGCCGGTGTCGGGTTCAAGGTCCGCCGTGAAAGGTGTGAGGGCGGGTGAAATGACGCCGGAAAAACCATCGATTCTGGCCATAAAACGCATCCTTCGTGACAAATATTGCGATTGGCCCGCACCATAGTCGCTGGCACACGCCACCGTAAAGTGGCGATAGCGGTCAGTTGCCGCCGAGTTCCCGGTTGGTTTCCTTTATCGCCGCCTCGACGGCGATTTCCGGCAGGGCGCCGAATTCCATCATCAGGGCTATGGCCGGCCTTAGCTTGGCCAGATTCACGTTCCGGGCGATGACGCCGCGCAGCCAGTCGCTCGGCGTCACGCCGGCGGCCAGCAACGCCTCGGCGGCCGCAAGATGCCCGCCAAGCAGCGCATAATCGACGATCATGCGCGGGCCCGTCCCCCAGCTGTCGTCGACGAAATCGCGCAACTCATCCAGCCTGATATCGCCCGCCCGCGCCGCCATCAGGCGCCGCATCGCGGCCGCGTCGTCGGCGTCAACGGCGGCGAATAGCCGCCTCGAATAGCTCGGCCTGGTTTGGGGGGCGGCGGATTTGGCCGCTGGCGGCACCGATGCCTGGATAGCTGGCGGGTCCGCGACTTGTTTTTTCGGCGGGTCCGAAACTT
>PTKA01000494.1 GCA_002937525.1 Alphaproteobacteria bacterium MarineAlpha10_Bin3 | reverse complement strand
GGGCAGGAAGGCCAGCGCGTAATCCACCATGTCGTCGAGGTTGGCGCAGCGCACCACGCCGTAACGGTGGCACGCCGCGTTGAAGACCTCGTCATCGACGGCGACCGCGCCGGTATGGGTGGCGGCCTGCACCTTGCCGAGCTCGCTGCCGCCCAGCTTGACCATCAGCATGCGGGGCCGCCGGCCTTCGCGCGCCGCAAAGGCGTCGACGGTGGCCTTGATTTTATTGAACTGGGCGTCTCCGTCGAAGGCCGAACCGTAAACCCCGGAGATCGCGCGGATTTCGGCGCGGTGGCGGGTAAATTTCGCTTCCAGCGCATCGGAAATTTCGCCCACCGTCGCGCGCGCCCGCGCGGCATCGATGGACAGGGCCAGCAGGTTCCCCGTCCCATCGCCGGCCGCCGCGCCAAGCGCATCCAGGGCCGCCCGGCAAGCCGCCCCGTCCCGGTTGGCGCGGACCTCGTTCAGGCGGAGAATTTGCGCCTCGCGCACCGCCGTATTGTCGATATCGAGTATATCCACATCGTCCTGAATATCGGCCTGGTACTTGTTCACCCCGACGATGACTTCCTCGCCACGGTCGATCTGGGCCTGCCGGCGGGCCGCCGATTCTTCGATCCGCAGCTTCGGCACGCCGGCGCTGACCGCCTTCGTCATGCCGCCCATTGCATCGACTTCGTCGATGACCTTGCGCGCTTCCTCGATCAGGCTGGCGGTCAGACTTTCGACGTAATAGCTGCCGGCCAGCGGATCGACCACCTTGGTGATGCCGGTTTCTTCCTGCAGGACAAGCTGGGTGTTGCGGGCGATACGGGACGAAAACTCGCTCGGCAGCGCCAGGGCTTCATCGAAGGCGTTGGTGTGCAGCGACTGCGTGCCGCCAAGCCCGGCGGCCAGCGCCTCGACCGTGGTGCGGATGATGTTGTTATAGGGGTCTTGTGCGGTAAGCGACACGCCCGATGTCTGGCAATGGGTGCGAAGCATCAGGGATTTCTCGTCCTTGGCCTGAAACAGGTCGCGCATCAGATGCGCCCACAGGAAGCGCGCGGCCCGCAGCTTGGCGATTTCCATGAAAAAATTCATGCCGATGCAGAAGAAGAACGACAGGCGCGGGGCGAAACTATCGACGTCCAGCCCCTTCGACAGGGCGGCGCGGACATATTCGACGCCATCGGCTATCGTATAGGCGAGTTCCTGCACGCAGGTCGCGCCGGCTTCTTGCATGTGATAGCCGGAGATCGAAATCGAATTGAACTTCGGCATCTTGGTGGCGGTGAATTCGATGATGTCGGCGACGATCCGCATCGAGGGTTCGGGCGGATAGATATAGGTATTGCGGACCATGAATTCCTTCAGAACGTCGTTCTGAATGGTGCCGCTCAGTTTTTCCAGCGGCACGCCCTGTTCCTCGCCGGCGACGATGAAGCTCGCCAGCACCGGCAGCACGGCCCCGTTCATGGTCATCGAAACGGACATTTTATCGAGCGGAATACCGTCGAACAGGATCTTCATATCTTCGACCGAATCGATCGCTACGCCGGCCTTGCCGACATCGCCGATGACCCGGGGATGGTCGCTGTCATACCCGCGATGGGTGGCGAGATCGAAGGCGATAGACAACCCCTTCTGTCCCGCCGCCAGGTTGCGGCGATAAAACGCGTTCGATTCTTCGGCGGTCGAAAACCCGGAATATTGCCGCACGGTCCAGGGCCGCGCCGTATACATGGTTGCGCGCGGACCGCGCAAAAACGGCGGCGCGCCCGGCAAACTGTCCATATGCCCGAGCGATTCCAGATCGGCGGCGCTATAGACCGGCTTGACCTCGATCCCTTCGAGGGTCTTCCAGGTTAATTCGTCCAGCGAACGGCCGCGCAGGTCCTTCTTGGCGCGTTTGCGCCACGCATCCATTGTTGCACGAGGAAAGTCAGCCATTGCACCGCCACGATAACCGTTTTGCGCTCCGTTATATCGGTCAAGACGGGTTTTTGTCCAATGTCCCGCGCGCTCAGTTCGCCATGGCGAAGAACGGCCGCAGCTTGATGCCGATCCAGGTGCCGGGAAGGGCGGCGGCGATCCACAGCCAACCATGCAGGCTGGTCGAG
>PTKA01000493.1 GCA_002937525.1 Alphaproteobacteria bacterium MarineAlpha10_Bin3 | reverse complement strand
TTCGCAAAAAAGGCGATCTCAAGCTGGCGGCGTCCGCCTTTCGTGTCGGGGTCGAACAAGGCGCGCCACGCAAAGTTTCCCGGCCGCCGGCCGGCTTGCGCCTCGGCAATGTCCGAGATTTTATCGAGCAGTCGGGCCGCCTCGGCCGGGTCCACGCCGCCCCCGGACAGCATCTGGTCCAGGACGCCGAACAGCCCGTCCAGGTTGGGTGCATAGGCCAGGGCGGCAAGGAACGGCGCGCCGCGCGCCAGCCGGTCGGCGAGAGCTTCCAGGTCGGCGATGGCCATAAACAGCAAGCCGTTGCGCCGGAAATACGGGTCCGCTTGCGGCGCTTGTGCGTGGATAAACAAATCCGGCCGAAGCTGGAGCCTGGTTGCAAGCGACCGCGCGGCCGCGCTGGCGGCGGCGGCGTCCGGCGCGTCGATGACCGCCACGATCAAATTGCTGAACTGGGGAAAGGCGGCGTCGAAGGCGATGGCGTTGGCGCGGAACGGAATGTCGGCGGCGATCATGTCGGCCGTGCTGGTTTTGATCGCCAGATTGTTCGCCGTGTACCAGGCCGCCAATCCGGTCATCGCGCCGATCAGCGCCAGTACGGCAATCGCATGGCGCTGGATATGGCGCGTCCAGGACGCAAAGGCGCTACCTTGCATTGCGCATATCGATCTGGTGTAGTTTGGCCATTCGTTCATATACGGTTCGCCGGCGCGGTCCACCAGAGGGATATTATCCGGTATGCGGCAGGGTTTGCGGTTATTTGGCCTCGCGGTGGGTTTGGCGTTGCTGGTAGCGCCCGCATGGGGCGCGCAATCGCCACGCGAAAACATTGCGCGGCTGAACGCGGTTTTGCTCGATGTGATGAAGAACGCCGACGGCCTGGGGTTCAAGGGACGGCGCGCGGCATTGCGCCCGGTCATGTCCGAACTCTACGATTTCGCGTTCATGGCCCGGATCGCCGTCGGCGGGGACTGGAAAAGCCTGGCGCCGCGCGACCGCGAGCGCCTGGTCGACGCCTTCGAGCGCATGAGCATTGCCATCTATGCGGCGCGGTTCGACGGCTATTCCGGCGAACGTTTCGAAATCGTATCGGATGAAAAGTCGGTTCGCAACACGGTCCTGGTCAAGACCAGGCTGATCCGGCCGGCCGGCGGTCCGGTCGCCCTTCATTATCTGACGCGGGACAAAGGCGGCGATGACTGGCGCATCATCGATGTCTTTCTCGATGCCCGGTTCAGCGAACTGGCGCGGATGCGCGCCGATTACACCTCGGTCATAAAACGCCGTGGCTTCGAGAAATTGATCGAAACCATCGAAGCCCGAATCGCCGAGATGGCGGGCGGCTGATTATTTCGATGGAAGGTCGGGCGCATCGCCGTAGATATCGACGATTAGTTCCGGATCGCCGTTGCGGATTTCATAGGCCCGGTTCTGGCTAAAGACGCTGCGGATCGACGCGTAATAGTCGATCGAGGTTTTCTCCAACGCTTCGCTTACATCCAGAAATTCCGCCCGCATCTCCAGACCTTCCAGCCCGGCGCGCGTGAAGGCGCCCCGGTTGTCGAGCGCATAGTCCAGTGGATCGAGGAAGGTATCGGCGACTTTTCCGATCGCGTCGCGCAGATTGGACGGACCAAAGAACGGCAGCATCAGATACGGCCCGCTGCCGATCCCGTAAATCGCAGCGGTTTGGCCAAAATCCTCGCCGTGCCCCGGCGCGCCGAGATCGGCGGCGACATCGCCCATGCCGCCGAAACCAAGGATGGTATTGACCGCGAACCGGGCAATCGTCGTCTGGGCGCGGTCCAGGTCGCCTTGCAACAGATCATTGGCCAGGATCACCGGAGATTTCAGATTGGCGATGATATTCGAGACGATTATTTGGCCGCGATCCGGCATGACCAGGATATAGAGCCGTGCGGCCGGCTTCAGCAGCATTTCGTCGATGGCCTGGTTGAAGACGAAAATCCCGCGATTGACCGGCTCGAACGGATCGTAATAGCGCTCGCCGGCATAGGATGCGCCGCCCGCCGCCCTTGCCGTGCCGGGCGGCGACAGCGCCGCCACGGTGATTGCCAGCACGAGGCAAGCAAGCAGCGTCTGAGTCG
>PTKA01000492.1 GCA_002937525.1 Alphaproteobacteria bacterium MarineAlpha10_Bin3 | reverse complement strand
CGCCACGGCAGCGGGTTTTCCACCGCGTCGCGGAACCGCGCCACCATGTCCGCTTCATCGACCCCCATCGCTTCGGCGATCCAGGGCCGGGCGGCGACGATGCCCGATACGATCGACAGATCGTGCCCGCCGGGCCGGGGAAACAGGGTCGCTTGCCGCCCGTCCTGGCGTTTGGCGATGGCGGCAAGGGTGAATTCAAGCGGCGCGCCGGGCTTGATCCGCGCCAGCCGGCCGGTCTCGTTCAGCCGGTCGAGCCAGCCGCGCAGGGAAGCGAAGGGTGCGTTGGGCCGAGTCATGACCCGGTGAATTCCGGTTTGCGCTTGTTGACGAAGGAATCGACGCCTTCGCGGAAATCGTCGGAAGACCGCAGCCGGCCATAGGCGTTGCCTTCGATCTCCATACCGGCATGGAGCGGTGCGTCCTGGGCCGCGTTGAGCGCGCCCTTGGCGGCGCGCTGGGCCAGGGCCGAGAAGCCGCGCAACTCATCGACCAGCGCGTCGGTCGCGGCCGCCAGCCTGTCCGCGGGCACGCAGGACACGGCGATGCCCCATTCGAGCGCTTCGCGGCCGTTCAGCCGGCGCGCGCGCATCACCATGTCCTTGGTGCGGGCGATGCCGATCATGTGCAGCAGGCGGATCGAGCCGCCGGATCCCGGAATCATGCCGATGCGCTGTTCCGGCAAGCCGAGCCGGGTCTCCTCGGTGACGATGCGAAAATCGCAGGCCAGCGTCAATTCGAAGGCGACGCCGAAGCAATAGCCCTGGATCGCCGCCACGACCGGCTTGCGGCAGCGTTCGGGCGCGCCGATGTTCTTGGCCAACTCAGCGACATGTTCGGGGGTTTGCTCCATGAAGCCGGGGATCTCGCCGCCGCTGGAAAAATGCTTGCCTTCGGCCCGAACGACGATGATCCGCACCGCGTCATTGCGGTCCAGTTCCTCGAATACGACGCGGAACTGTTCGCGCTGCTTCATCCGCACGATGTTGAGCGGCGGGCGGCACAAGACGATATCGGCGCGTTCGCGCGCGGCGTCGATTTCGACCCGGAACCCGTCCAGTTCCTGGACGATATCGGGGATGCTGGTCTGGAAGGTTTCAGCCATGCGTCACGGGTTCCTTTTCAATCGGGTTCATAGTCGCCGGCGATCAGTAGCCGCCGCAAGACTTTTCCGACCGGCGATTTGGGTATCGCGGTCACGAACACATAGTCGCGCGGCCGCTTGTAACTGGCCAGACCGGACGCGCGGCAGAAATCGTCCAGCGTATTGGCGTCCACATTGCCGGCGCGGGTCACGAAGGCGGTCACCTTCTGGCCCCAGCGCGGGTCGGCCAGCCCGGCGACCGCGACCTCGCCGACGCACGGGTGCAGCGATAGCACGCTTTCGACTTCGACCGGGGATACGTTCTCGCCGCCGGTGATAATCATGTCATCGACCCGCCCGGTCACGAACAGATCGCCGTCTGCATCGAAATAGCCGATATCGCCGGTCAGATACCAGCCGCCGCACAACGTTTTTTTGTCCGCATCGGGCCGCCGCCAGTAACCGGCGAAGGATTCGTCGCCGTCCAGCCGGGCGGCGATCTGGCCCTCTGTTCCCGGCGCGACGCTATCCTGCAGGTCGGCGGAACCGAGTGCCATGACGCGGATTTCCTGGTTCAGCCCGGCCTTGCCGGCCGACCCCGGCTTGCCGGCGGCGTCCTGTTCGACGGTGAAGGTATAGATTTCCGACGATCCGTAATGATTGACGAACAACTCAGGCCGGAACGCCTTGTCGAGCCGGGCCAGCAACCCGTCCGTCATCGTCGCCCCGGCATAGCCAAGCCGGGTCACGCTGGCGATATCGGCGGCGGCAAAGCCGGGGTCGGCCAGCAAATCGTGATACAAGGTCGGCACCAGATACAGCGCGCTAATCTGCTCGCGCGCGATCAAAGTCAGGGCTGTGCCGGCGTCGAACCGGGGCAGGCAGACGAAGCAGCCGTTGATCGCCGCCATCGCCAACAGCGAGCGCACCCCCATGGTGTGATACAGCGGCATGACGCCCAGCGTGCATTCGCCGAACCGGTACAGGTTCTGTGCGACATGGGCCAGGGCCGCCGCCCGTTCCGCGCC
>PTKA01000491.1 GCA_002937525.1 Alphaproteobacteria bacterium MarineAlpha10_Bin3 | reverse complement strand
GAGCGACACCCGCGCATCGATGCATACGCCATCGTCGTCGAGCGTCAGATCGACCGCGGCGCCGACCACGGCAATATCCATTTCGGTGCGCGGGATGAACCGCAGATAGGCATCGCCGGAATGCGGCGGGCGCTTGGGCAGGGTGATCGACACGACGATTTCGCCGGTGGCCAGCGAGGTCTGTCCGGGACCGGTCGCGATGTCTTCAACCGGCGCCTCGCGCCGGCCATTCGGGCCAACGATATTGCACACCGCGCGCCCAACAATCATCGCCGGAACGCTATCCGCCGCCGGTGAGGCGTTGCACAAATTGCCGCCAAGCGAGGCGCGGCCCTGAATCTGCGTCGAGCCGACCAGGTCCATCGCTTCCACCACGCCGGGCCAGGCCGACTTCAGGGTCGGATGCTCGCCCATTTCAGCGCTCGGCACCGCAGCACCTATGGTGAAGACGCCGTCATCTTCCGATATCGTCATCATTTCAGCGATCTTCTTTACGTCAATCACCAGCGACGGCGAAACCATGCCGGCCCGCAACTGCACCAGCAGATCGGTTCCCCCGGCCAGAATCCGGCCGCCGTCACCGGCGTCAGCCAGCAGGGCCACGGCTGCTTCGACCGAATCCGGCGCTTCAAATTGCATTATATCCATGTCACTCCCTTAACTTCTCAAACCGCTACCGTGTCGACGTCACGCGCGATAGAAGCCCCGCGCGTATCGTCCGCATCGCCGCGCCCGGGACATTTGGAATTTCCCGCCGCACGCCTGACGCGATGTCCATGAATTCGTGCCGGACGAATTATATTGCTGTACGAAGCCGCCCGCACGCCCCGTATCGCTTCGACAGCATCATTGTGTAAAAGCATACAACCCCGCACCGCCAGCATCAAGCGCCGCCGTTTGCGCCGCCGCAAAAGCGGGAAATTGCGAAAATTTCACGAAATCTTGATCGCCAATTTTACAATCCATTGCCGCCGCGCGGTTGCCCTTTTCCCGCATCGCGCCTATTTTATCCTTAGGGGCGCGATAAAGTGGAACGTGAAAATGCCTAACTTGTTCAAGCAAGGGGGCGTCGCGGCCATCCTTTTCGGGTCGCTGGCGTTGGCTGGTTGTCAATCCACCGGACCCTATCAGCCCGATGTCGCCTGGGCCGGAACTAAGGACGCCGTGGTCCTGATGACCGCGCCGGAATTCCAGAACACGCCATCGCGGCATGTCGTCTTCACCGATATCTGGCAGCGCGAGGAATATGCGCTGTTTCAGGGCGGCGGCGCACAGGCCGAAATAATCTATGCGGCCTCGAACGAACGCGATACCGTCGCGTTGAACAGCTATCTGACCGTCGAGCGGATGGTGAACACCTGGAACATCGCCCGCAATAACACGGTGACTTGGGGCCAGTCGGGCCGGGTCGGCGCGCCGCTGGGCGCGTATTTCTACCAGCGATTCCGTCTGGCGGACACCAACCGGAACTGTTTTGGATTTATCACCGAATGGGATCAGCGCACCGACGATCCCTACCTCCGCAGTACCAAAATCCTGTTCGGGTATTATTGCGCCCGCGCTGGCGACGCCACTGCCAAGGCGGAAATCGCCGGCCTGCTCGACAATGTGTGGATTCGCGGCATCACCGCGCGCTTCGACGCCCGCTTCACGCCGGTCGCGCCCAGCGGACCCGGATCGGGCCGCGCCGGCGCCACGCTGTTCGCGCAAGCCGGCTCCAGGAATACCGGCAATGCCGCCTTTCCATTCAATCTAGCCGAATATTTCAACGACGCCGACGGCTCGGTCGATCGGCCAACCGGCGGTTGACCGCCTGGCTGCAAACCGGCGGCTGACGGCTCCGCTACATCCGGAAGACGCCGAATCTGGTCGGCTCGATTGGCTTGTTCAGCGCCGCCGAAATCGCCAGCGCCAGCACGTCGCGGGTCTGGGCCGGCTCGATAATACCATCGTCCCAAAGCCGCGCGGTGGCGTAATACGGATGCCCTTCGCGTTCGTACTGCTCCAGGATCGGTTGTTTGAATTCGGCTTCGGCTTCAGCGCTCCAGGTATCGCCGCGCGCCTCGATGGCGTCGCGGCGCACAGTGGCCAGCACGCTGGCCGCCTGCGGAC
>PTKA01000490.1 GCA_002937525.1 Alphaproteobacteria bacterium MarineAlpha10_Bin3 | reverse complement strand
GCTTGCCGGTCAATTCGATCCGGATTTTCAACGCCTACGGAACCCGCTCGCGGACGTCGGGGGCTTATGGTGCGGTGTTCGGCGTCTTCTTGCGCCAGAAGCTGGCCGGAACGCCCTTTACCGTGGTTGGCGACGGCACGCAGCGCCGCGATTTTCTGTATGTCAGCGATGTGGCGGAAGCGTTCTTGCGGGCGGCGGAATCCGCCGACGCCGGGCGGATCTACAATCTAGGTGCTGGCGACCCGCAAACCGTCAACCGGCTGGTCGAATTGCTGGAGGGCGATGTTGTGTATATTCCCAAACGTCCGGGCGAACCGGATTGCACCTGGGCCGATATAACCCGGATCACGCAGGAACTTGGCTGGCGGCCAAAAATATCGTTCGAAGAGGGCGTACAGCGTATCCTGGACAATATCGAATATTGGCGCGACGCGCCGCTGTGGGATAGCGATTCGATTGCCGAGGCGACCCGGCCCTGGTTCGAATCGCTGGCGTCGCGATAGAAGGAAACCCGCATGAGCGAACTGGACCTGCTGCGCGGCCTGCCCCAGGGCAAGCGCAACATCAAGCAGCGCGAAACCGCCAAGACCCAGGCGTTGATCGATCTGTCGCGCGAATATGGCGCGGATTATTTCGACGGGTCGCGCGATGTCGGCTATGGCGGATACCGCTATGACGGCCGCTGGGTTCCGGTCGCGCGCGATATCATCGCGCATTACGGGCTGATGCCGGGCGACCGGATTCTGGATGTCGGCTGCGCCAAGGGGTTCCTGGTCAAGGATCTGCTGGCCGAAGGGATCGACGCCTATGGCGTCGACGTGTCGCATTACGCGCTGCTCAACTGCGAGCCCGAAGTCGTCGGCCGCCTGCATATCGGCAGCGCCGAACGGCTGCCGTTTCCCGACGCCAGCTTTGCCGTCGTGCTGGCGATAAACACCCTGCACAATCTCAAAAAACCGGATCTGATCGCCGCCTTGCACGAAATGGAACGGCTGGCGACGCGCGGCAAATTTCTTCAGGTCGATAGCTACCGGACCGAAGCGGAGAAGGAAATATTCGAATCCTGGGTTCTGACCGCCTATACCCACGATTACCCGGACGGCTGGCGGCGGATATTCGATGAAGCCGGCTATACCGGCGATAATAACTGGACTTTGATCAATTAACCTGGCCCGCGCGCCCTGGCTTATTTCCAGGCGATAAGCTGGATGCCGCCGCCCAGCGCCAGCTTGTGCTTGACCCTGGAAAACCCGATCCGGGCCAGGAAAAGGCCGATGTTGCGGCGGTTGAAATAAAGCTTGTGATCGGGCGCGCCCAGATCGCGCGTCACGTTGGAACCGGACAGGTATTCGTCCAGCGAAGGCGTGGTCAGATACAAGATGCCGCCCTGGTTCAACAGCCCCAGAATCCGGGACACGAAAGCGGCCGGATCGACGACATGTTCGATCACTTCCGAACAGTAAATCGCATCATAGCGGTCGTCCGGCGCGAAATCTTCCAGCGCGGTTGCGGAAAAATCGCATTGCGGAAAGCTGCGCCTGGCTTCGCGCACCAGCCCTTCATTGATATCGATGCCGCGGGCCTGCAATCCCAACAGGCGGCAGGATTCGACGAAAAACCCGATATTCGCGCCGACATCCAGAACCCGCTTGCCAGCCCCCATATGCTTGCGCAGGTAGCGCGCGCGCCGCGCCGAGCGGCGTAGTTTGGAAGCGAACTTTGCGCGGTAGGTTTCGATATATTCGCCGGTAAGCACTGTATCGGATATCGTTGCGTTATGCGCATCGTCCGGCATTGCCGCCAGCCGGGCGAAGCCGCTGGCGGGGAATTGAATCCAGCGTTGGCCATTTTGTTCGCACAACGCGCGATAGTCCGCCGATCCGGTAATCGGGCAGACGATGGGCGGCGCGGCGGGTTCGGTCATGGGCGCATTTTCCTGCAAACATGCTTCGCCGGATTTCTTCAATCCGTCGGCACGCTGTATAGCAACCGCCTTCAAACAGGTCACTATCGCGGGTGGTTGGTATAAGCTGTGCTTCGGATACTTCAAGGGGATGGCATGGAATTCGCTCTAACCGAAGAACAGCGGCTGATCACCGGCATACGCTTGAACAAACTCAT
>PTKA01000049.1 GCA_002937525.1 Alphaproteobacteria bacterium MarineAlpha10_Bin3 | reverse complement strand
GTCGGGTTCGGCGTGGCGGCGCGCCTCGCGCAAGCGGAACGCTCCAATGCCAGCGAAGCCCTGCGCGACACCCTGGAGACGCGATTACGGGCCGCCATGCCCGATGCGGTGGTGTTCGGCGCGACCGCGCCCCGGCTCGGCAATACCAGCTGTTTTGCGGTACCGGGATTGCCGGCGCAAACCCAGCTCATGGCGCTCGATCTTGCCGGCGTCGCGGTGAGCGCCGGTTCGGCCTGTTCGTCGGGCAAGGTCAGTCAAAGCCATGTGCTGCGCGCGATGAAGGTGGCGCCGGACCTGGCCGATTGCGCCATCCGGGTCAGCTTCGGTCCGGGCAATTGCGAGGACGATATCGCACGCCTGCTGGACATTTTGTTGGCGCTGCGCGGCCGCATCGGCCAGCGCCAGCCGGCCGCGTGATCCGATGCCGAAAATGACCTTCATCGACGCCGATGGCGCGGCAACGGAAGTCGATGCGCCGGCGGGGCGCACGGTCATGGAAATCGCCCATGCCAACAATATCGATATCGAGGGTGCGTGCGAGGGCGTCATGGCCTGTTCGACCTGCCATGTCATCGTCGAGGCGCAATGGCACGGCCGGTTGCCGCCGCCAGAAGAAGACGAGGAGGATCTGCTCGACCTTGCCTTCGCCTTGACACGGACCTCCCGGCTCGGCTGCCAGATCGTCATCACGCCCGATCTGGACGGCTTGACAGTGCGCTTGCCGCCCGAAACCCGCAATCTGCTGCTGGCTTGACGGAACAGGGATGACCGCCATGACGCCGCTTTGCCTGTTCGAGCGCCTGAAAGCGGCCTGCGGCGACGATTGGGCGGCCTATACGCGCCATGAATTCGTGCGTTCGCTGGGCGACGGCAATCTGGCGCCGGCGGCGTTCCGCTATTATCTGCGCCAGGATTATCTGTTTTTGATCCATTTTGCGCGCGCCTATGGGCTGGCCGCGTTCAAGGCCGACAATCTGGCCGATCTGCGCCGCGCCGCCGGCGCGCTATCGCATATCGCGGAGAACGAAATGGCCTTGCATGTCGGCTTTTGTGCTGGCTGGGGGATCGACGAAGCGCAAATGGCGGCCACGCCCGAAGACCCGGCCAACATGGCCTATACGCGCTATGTGCTGGAACGCGGCCTGGCCGGCGACGCGCTCGACCTTGCGGTGGCGCTGGCGCCTTGTATCGTCGGCTATGCGGAGATCGGCGTCTGGCTGACCGCGCCAGGCGGACCGGCAACCGGCGGCAACCCGTATCAGGCATGGATCGATACCTATGCCGCGCAAGATTACCAGGATGTCGCGCGCGCCCATATCGACTATCTCGACCAGTTGATGGCGCGCCGTGGCGGCCCCGGCCGCTTCGAGGGGCTGGCGAAAACCTTCGGCGAGGCGACGCGGCTCGAAATCGGCTTCTGGCGGATGGGGCTCGACGCCGCGCGCTGATTTGCGCCGAATCGGGTATTTTGGAATTCGCGCGAAATAATTCCATTTGCCACTTGAAATCAGCGGTCTAATGCAACATTTTCAAAACCGCACCATTTGGGTACGGATTGGAGTTGATGTGCTGAAACTCAGCCGAATGATCGACTATGGCGTTGTCATCCTGTCGCAGATGGCGTGTCGGGACGACGCGCTGGCGACGGCGCCTGGATTGGCCCAGGCGACCGGGTTGCCGGCGCCGACGGTCAGCAAAATTCTAAAAACGCTGGCGCATAGCGACCTGGTTACCTCGCATCGCGGCATGCATGGCGGTTACACGCTCTCGCGGCCGCCGGCGACAATCTCCGTCGCCGCCATCATCGAGGCGCTGGAGGGGCCGGTCGCGTTGACCGCCTGTGTCGAGGCGTCCGACGAACAATGCAGTGTCGCCAGTCTGTGCCCAATCCGCGGCGGCTGGGAAAAAGTCAACCGCGCCATCCGCCAGGCGCTCGAAGCGGTGTCGCTGACCGAACTTGTCGCCGGCGCGCCCGATGCCTTCATTGCGCCGCCGGCGCCGAAGCAAATCGAGGAACGGATCTAGTCATGGCGGTTACTTCCGAAACGCTGGCGCAGGTCAAGTCGGTCACCGAAGACGGCTACAAGCACGGTTTCGTCACCGATATCGAGATGGAACGGACGGCCAAGGGATTGAGCGAAGATACCGTGCGCTTCATCTCGGCCCGCAAGAACGAACCGGAATGGCTGCTTGAATGGCGGCTGAAGGCCTATCGCCACTGGCTCACCATGCCGGAACCGCAATGGGCCAAGGTGTCGTTTCCGCCGATCGATTATCAGGATTCGTATTATTTCGCGGCGCCGAAATCGGATTCGGACAAGCCCAAAAGCCTCGATGAAGTCGATCCCAAGCTGCTTGAAACCTACGCGAAACTCGGCATCCCGCTGCTGGAGCAGGAAATGCTTGCCGGGGTCGCGGTCGATGCGGTTTTCGACAGCGTTTCGGTGGCGACGACCTACAAGAAGAAGCTGGGCGAAATGGGCATTATCTTCTGCTCGTTCTCCGAAGCGGTGCAGGAACATCCCGAACTGGTGCGGCAGTATCTTGGTTCCGTCGTGCCCTATGCGGACAACAAGCACGCGACTTTGAACAGCGCCGTCTTCACCGATGGTTCGTTCGTCTACATCCCCAAGGGCGTGCGCTGCCCGATGGAGCTATCGACCTATTTCCGGATCAACGCGGAAAATACCGGGCAGTTCGAACGCACCCTGATCATCGCCGACGCGGGCAGCTATGTGAGCTATCTGGAGGGCTGTACCGCGCCGCAGCGCGATGAACACCAGCTTCACGCAGCAGTGGTCGAGCTGATCGCGCTCGACGATGCCGAAATCAAATATTCGACGGTGCAGAACTGGTATCCCGGCGACGAGGAAGGCCGCGGCGGGATCTACAATTTCGTCACCAAGCGCGGCGCCTGCCGTGGGCGCAATTCGAAAATCGCCTGGACCCAGGTCGAGACCGGATCGGCGATCACCTGGAAATATCCAAGCTGCCTGCTGATCGGCGATAATTCGGTCGGTGAATTCTATTCGGTCGCCATCACCGCCAACCGCCAGCAGGCCGATACCGGCACCAAGATGATCCATATCGGCCGCAACACCACCTCGACCATCATTTCCAAGGGCATCGCGGCGGGCCGCGCCGACCAGACCTATCGCGGCCAGGTCAAGATCATGGCCAGCGCCGAGGGCGCGCGCAATTTCACCCAGTGCGACAGCCTGCTGATCGGCGACCAGTGCGGCGCCCATACGGTGCCCTATATCGAAACCCACAACCCGACCGCGCGGGTCGAACATGAAGCGACGACATCGCGGATCAGCGACGACCAGCTTTTCTATTGCATGCAGCGCGGGCTGAGCGCGGAAGAAGCCGTGTCGGTGATCGTCAACGGGTTCTGCAAGGAAGTCATGCGGACATTGCCGATGGAATTCGCCGTCGAGGCGCAAAAATTGATCGGTATCAGCCTGGAAGGAAGCGTCGGTTAGGCGCGCGAGGAAACATTTATGCCATTGTTGGAAATTAACGGCCTGCACGCCACGGTCGATGGCAAGCCAATCTTGAACGGTATTGATCTGGTGATCGAGGCGGGCGAAGTGCACGCGATCATGGGTCCGAACGGTTCGGGCAAAAGCACGCTGGCCTATGTATTGGCGGGCCGCGAGGGCTATGAGGTGACGGCCGGCGAAATCCGCTATGACGGCAAAGATTTGCTGGAGATGGCGGCCGATGAACGCGCCCGCGCCGGGCTGTTCCTGGCTTTTCAGTATCCGGTCGAGATTCCCGGTGTCGCTGGCACGACCTTCCTGAAGGCGGCGCTGAACGCGATACGCGGGCACCGGGGTGAGAGCCCGCTCGACGCCATGCAGTTCCTGAAGTTCGTGCGCGAGAAGGCCGGCGCGCTCAACATCACCGACGACATGCTGCGCCGATCTCTCAATGTCGGGTTTTCCGGCGGCGAGAAGAAGCGCAATGAGGCGTTGCAGATGGCGGTGCTGGAACCGAAGATGGCGATCCTGGACGAGACCGATTCCGGGCTCGATATCGACGCGCTCAAGCTCGTGGCCAGCGGCGTCAACGCATTGCGCGCGCCGGACCGCAGCCTGCTGGTCATCACCCATTACCAGCGTCTGCTCGATTACATCGTGCCGGATTATGTGCATATTCTGGCCGATGGCCGGATCGTGCGGTCCGGCGACAAGCTGCTGGCCGTAGAGCTGGAAGAAAAAGGCTATGGCGCGTTTGTCGGGGCGAAAGCCGCGTGACGATGGCGCGCAAATCAACCCCCTTTGCCGATGAGGCGCTGGTGGCGGGTGCGCCGTGGATCGACGCGCTGCGCGGCGATGCCTTGGCGTGCTACCGCGAACAGGGCCTGCCGACGGCGCGCAGCGAAGCGTGGAAATTCACCAATCTGCGCCGGCTGGAAAGAATCGCCTTTGCGCCCAGCCCGGCGAAAGGTACGCCGGTGGCGGAAATTCCCGATGGTATCGCGGCGCTGGACGGCGCTTACCGCGCGGTTTTCGTGAATGGCCGTTTCGACGCCGCCCAATCCCGGCTCGGCGATCTGCCCAAGGGCGTGGAAATCGGCAGTCTGGCGGCGGTGGACCCGGATCTGCTGGAACCCTATCTGGGCCGCATCGCCGATACGCAAGTTCATCCGCTGGCGGCGCTGAACACCGCCTATATGGCCGATGGGCTGTATATGAAGCTGGCCGACAATGCGGTGCTGGACGCGCCGCTGCATCTGATTTCGATCGCCAGCGCCGGCGAGACGGCCCAGCGCTTTCATCCCCGGCATCTGGTCGTGCTGGGCGAGAACGCCACCGCAACCCTGGTCGAGAGCCATGTCGGGGCCGGTGAAACCTTTTCCAACACGGTGCTGGAAGCCGATCTTGGCGTCAGCGCAATGTTGAACCATTACAAGCTGCAAAACGAAGCGCCGGACGCCTTCCATATCGCGTTCAGCCAGATCCGGCTGGCCGACCGGGCAAGCTATGACGGCTTCGTCTTGCAGACCGGCGCGCGGCTGGCCCGCAACGAGGTCCGGGTGCAGCTTGGCGACCGGGTCGAATGCCGCCTGAACGGCGCCTATCTGGGGCGCGGCGACCAGCATATCGACAACACGACCTTCATCGACCACACGGCGCCCAACAGCACCTCGCGCGAGGTCTATAAGGGGGTGCTGGACGACCGTGCGCGCGGGGTCTTTCAGGGCAAGATTCTGGTCCGCAAGGACGCACAGAAGACCAACGGCCACCAGTTGAACAAGACGTTGCTGCTGTCGCGCGGCACCGAGATGGACAGCAAGCCGGAACTCGAAATCTATGCCGACGATGTGAAATGCGGGCATGGCGCCACCACCGGCGAGCTTGAAGAAGACGCGCTGTTCTACCTGCGGGCGCGCGGCATCGCGTCCGCCGAGGCGCGCGCCATGCTGGTCGCCGCCTTCCTTAGCGACGCGGTGGCGGAAATTCAGGCCGAACAGCCGCGCGCGGCGTTTCAGGCCGTGGTCGATCAATGGCTCGATGCGACGGAAGCGAGCACGCGATGAACGATGCTGCGGCAGTGCTGAGCGTGGCTGATGCGCCCTATGACGCGCAGGCCTATCGGCGCGATTTCCCGATCCTGGGCGAGACCGTGCATGGCAAGCCGCTGGTCTATCTGGACAGCGCCGCCTCGGCCCAGAAGCCCCGCCAGGTGATCGACGCGGTTCGCGATGTCTATGAACATGGTTACGCCAATGTGCATCGCGGTGTGCATTACATGTCGGAACGCGCGACCGACGCCTATGAGGGTGCCCGCACCAAGGTGCGGGAATTCCTCAACGCCAGGCATGACCGCGAAATCATCTTCAACCGCAATTCGACCGAAGCGATCAACATGGTCGCCCAGACGCATGGACGGCGGTTTCTTGCGCCCGGCGACGAGATTCTGATTTCGGTGATGGAGCATCACTCGAACATCGTGCCCTGGCAGATGCTGTGCGAAGAAAAAGGGCTGGTGCTGAAGGCGGCCCCGGTCACCGATGACGGCGAATTGCGGCTCGATGATTTCGCCGCGATGCTGACCGACAGGACCAAGCTGGTCGCCATCACCCATACCTCCAATGCGCTCGGCACGATTACGGATGCGGCCGGGATCGTGCGGCTGGCCCACGATGCGGGCGCCAAGGTGTTGTTCGACGGCAGCCAGGCGGCGGTGCATATGCCGGTCGATGTGCAGGCGCTGGATTGCGATTTCTATGTCTTCACCGGGCACAAGCTGTACGGCCCGTCCGGCGTCGGCGTGCTGTATGGCAAGGAAGCGTTGCTGGAGGCGATGCCGCCCTTTCTTGGCGGCGGCGAGATGATTTCGCACGTCACCCTGGAGAAAAGCACCTGGGCCGGGCTGCCGAACAAGTTCGAGGCCGGCACGCCGATGATTGCCCAGGCGATTGGTCTTGGCGTCGCCATCGACTATGTCAGCGCCATCGGCATGGAGCGCATCGCCGCCCATGAGGAAGATTTGCGGCGCTACGCGACCCAGCGCCTGGCGTCGGTGCCCGGTTTGCGGATCTACGGCACCGCACCCCGCAAGGCGGCGGTTATCTCGTTTTCGATCGAGGGCATCCACCCGCACGACATCGCCACCATCATCGACCATGCCGGGGTCGCCTGCCGGGCCGGGCATCATTGCGCCCAGCCGCTGATGGACCGGCTTGGCGTGACCGCCTTGACGCGCGCATCGTTTGGTTTGTACAGCACCCAGAGCGACGCCGATTGTCTGGTGGACGCGCTTGAGATGGCACGGGAGTTTTTGGGCTGATGTCGGAAGAACTTCGCGAACTTTATCAAGAAGTGATCCTCGACCACGGCAAAAATCCGCGCAATTTCCGCGATGTGAAGGATGCGACCTGCCACGCCCATGGCAACAATCCGCTATGCGGCGACCAGCTCGTGGTCTATCTGAAGATCGGCGAGGGCGATGTGATCGAAGATGTATCCTTTGTTGGCAATGGCTGCGCCATTTCCGTCGCCTCGGCCTCGATGATGACGGAACTGGTCAAGGGCAAGACGATTGCACAGACCGAACATTTATTCGAACGCTTTCATGCGATGTGCACCGGCGACGAAGATCATTCCGATGACGGGACGCTGGCCGACGACGATATGGACCGGCTATCGGTTCTGTCGGGCGTGCGCGCTTTTCCGGTCCGGGTGAAATGTGCGACGTTGGCCTGGCACACCATGAACGCCGCGATTCATGGCCAAGACGAATCCACGACCGAGGTCTGAAGAGGAAACGCGATGGAATACTCACCCTTTGCCGATTTCACGACCAACGCGCCGCTGTCGGAAGATGGCAAGGCTTATGCCGGTACGCCGCTGGAACCGGGCGTGCCGGTGGCCGAGCAGCCGGCCCTTACCGAAGCCATGAAAACCGTGTACGATCCGGAAATTCCGGTTGATATCTACGAGTTGGGCCTTATCTATAAAACCGATATCTCGGCCGATGGCAGTGTCGCCATCAAAATGACCCTCACGGCGCCGGGTTGTCCGGTTGCCGGTATCCTGCCGGGGCAGGTCGCCGAAGCGGCGGCCAAGGTGGATGGCGTCGGCGAAGTCAGCGTCGAAATCGTCTGGGACCCGCCCTGGGACATGTCGCGGATGTCGGAAGCGGCCCGGGTTGAGTTGGATATGTTTTAGCAAATCCCGAGCGAAGCCGGGGTTCGCGACGGCGTATTTGTTTAAGAGACGAGTTTGCGTAAGAGACAAGGAAGTGGAGTTGAGCAATGGATAGACCTCCTGCAATGACCCTCACCGATGCTGCGGTCGAGCGGATCAAGACGCTGTTATCGGCGGCGGACAAGCCGGTCGTCGGGTTGCGGGTCGGCGTCAAGGCGCAGGGCTGTTCGGGCATGAGCTATTTTGTCGAATACGCCGAAAAGGAACTCCCCTTCGAAGAAAAGGTCGAAGATAAGGGCGCCGTCATCCTGATCGAC
>PTKA01000489.1 GCA_002937525.1 Alphaproteobacteria bacterium MarineAlpha10_Bin3 | reverse complement strand
GGCCGCCATCGACCCCGGTCGTCATTGCCCGCAATCTTGGCCGCGCCGATGAAAGCGTGGTGCTGGCGACCCTGGCGACCCTGGACCTGGAGACAGTCGATATGCTGACGATCCTCATCGTCGGCAATCGCCAAACCCGGTTGCTGCCCGGCGGCGAGGGCGCACGGGTCTATACGCCGCGCGGCTATGAGGGCAAGCGATGAAGGTGCATTTCATCGGCGCCGGCCCCGGCGCCGCCGATCTGATTACCGTGCGCGGCCAGGCCTTGATCTGTGCCGCACCCGTGGTGCTGTATGCCGGCTCGCTGGTGCCGCCAGAAATCGTGGCGCAAGCGCCGGCGAAAGCGCGCGTCGTCGATACAGCACCACTGACCCTGGATGAAATTATCGACGAGATTGTCCACGCGCACGGTGCCGGTCTTGACGTGGCGCGGGTGCATTCCGGCGACCCCGCTTTGTATGGCGCGATTGGCGAACAGATGCGCCGGCTGGACGCGCTGGACATCCCCTATGACGTGACGCCCGGCGTGCCGAGCTATGCCGCCGCCGCCGCTGCGATCAAAAGCGAATTGACGTTGCCGGGCATCGCCCAGACCGTGATCCTGACCCGCACCGCGACCCGGGCTTCGGCGATGCCGCCAGGCGAGGAACTGGCCACGCTAGCGCAAAGCGGGGCAACGCTGGCGATCCATCTGTCGATCAACAATCTGGCGCGCGTCATCCGGGATTTGACCCCCCATTACGGCGCGCAATGCCCGGTGGTCATCGCCTACCGGGTTTCCTGGCCGGATGAGCGAATTTTGCGCGGCACCCTGGCCGATATCCGCGACCAGGTGAAAGCGGCTAAAATCACCCGGACGGCGCTGGTCCTGGTCGGCCCGGTCCTTGACGCGCAAACCTACGCGGACAGCCGGCTCTATGCGGAGGATCATCATCATGTTCTGCGGCCAAAAAAGATCCAACTTTCCTGATTCGCTCTACCGCGCCCCGGCAATTCGCTCAAGCATGCGCAGGAGTTCCGGGTCGCGGCCCTGGCGGGCCCGGTCGATGGCGGTTCGCCCGGTATAATCGCGGATATCGTAATTGGCGCCGGCGTCCAGCAGAACCTGGACGACATCGTACAGGCCCTCTTGTGCGGCAACCATCAGGGCCGTCTCGCCCAGAGAGTTCTGTATATCGATACTGGCATTCGCCTCGATCAGCCGTTCGACGATTCCCACCTCGTTCTGGCCCGCCGCCCAGAGAATAGCGGAGCTGCCGCCCTTATCGCGCCGATCGATGCTGGCGCCATGTTCCAGGGCAAGTTCGACGATATCCAACGATCCGACAAACGCACCGAACATCAGCGGCGTGCGACCGCCATCGTCGGTCAGATCGGCGCGAACGCCGCGTTTCAACCAGTATTCAACGGCGTCCGCATTGCCCACCGCCGCCGCGTCGATCAGCGGGTGGGTCCGGGTCACGTCGGTCTGCGCTGCGGCAATGCCGCCGGTCAGAAGCAAACCAAGCACCAGCAGGAAACCCAGGTTCCGTATCAAACTGCCCCTCCATTCTCGATCCATTGTAACGCTTCTTCCACTGTATCGACACGCAACCCGCGCTCCAGCGGCGGCGGCGCGACCATGACCACCGGCAAACCCAGCCGCCGGGCAGCTGCGATCTTGGCGAACGTCGCGGTCCCGCCACTATTGCGGCTGACCACGGCGTCTATACGCGCGTCGCAAAGCAGGCGCAATTCAGACGCTTCTTCGAAGGGGCCGCGCCCCAGCACCAGCATATAATCATCCAGCGGCAGCTCTTCCGCCGGTGGATCGATCATCCGGACGACAAAATGGATATCCTTCAGCCCCGCGAACGCGCCAAGTCCCTGCGAACCGACGCTGAGGAACACCCGCTTGCCGATATCGCGCAGCATCGCGGCGGCATGTTCAAGGTCGGCGGCGCGGCGCCAGTCGTCGCCAGGATTACCGCGCCATGGCGACCGCGCCAGGATCAGCCGCGGCACCGCCGCCGCCGCGCAGGCGTGGCGGGCATTGGCGGAAATTCGGGCGGCGAAGGGGTGGGTTGCATCGACGACCAAATCGACGCGCGCGGCCTTTAGCCAGCCGGTCAGCCCCGCCGTCCCGCCGAAGCCG
>PTKA01000488.1 GCA_002937525.1 Alphaproteobacteria bacterium MarineAlpha10_Bin3 | reverse complement strand
TTGCCTGGATGTTGCCTAGAACCGCCAAAGAAAAAGCCTAGAAGCGATTAAACCTCTAATCCCGTGAAAAAATTGGCGCGCCCGAGAGGACTCGAACCCCTAACCTCCTGATCCGTAGTCAGACGCTCTATCCAATTGAGCTACGGGCGCTTGTAATGCCGTGCGGATTGCCCCGGCGGCTGCGGAACCTACTCAATGCGGCCGGGTATCGCAAGAGGGATATGGCCAATATCGGCTAATCGGGTCGTTTGGAAAAAGCGCCTTGTCGGGTGAAAGTCAGTCCTCTAATATTGCACGGTGAATAATGAAAAATTCAGCAATGGGTCCTGTTTGTTGAATAGGTGTTCATTGTAGTGTAATGGCAGTGTGTCAGTAATCCTGGGGCTAGGTATTCGAATGAAATTTCGAGACTATCTTGTCGGACTCCTAGGGGCAGCCATGCTTGCGGGCTGTGGCGGTGCCGGTGAAGCGCTGTGGCCGACCCTTTCGGGTTCCGACCCCGCGAGCCCGGCCAAACCGGCCGGACAGCGCATCGCAGCGCCAACGCGAATTGAAATCCCCGCGCCCAAGCCGTCGGCCTATACACCGCGCGCTTCCATGCCGCGGGCCGACGCGGCGCCCACCGCAATGGCGGCGGCGGCCGTCACCGGCGAGCCCACCGGCACCTTTGTTGGCCGCAAGGTCGTGCAATTGCGCAGCGATCTTGGCAAGTTGCAGAATTCGGTCGGCGGCCTGAATACCCGGATGGATCGGATCCTGCAGGATAACGCCGCCGCCTCCAAGCGCTATCATGTCGTCGTCGCGGCAATGAACGCCAAGCTGCAAATCGGCACGACGCCGGGCAACCCGGTCATGGTGAAGCAGTGGAACGAAGCGCAGCAGAAGCTTGAACAGATCGCCGAAAGCCTGAGCCGCATGGACAAGCTGTCCAGCGATGCGGCCAATGAAGCCGGGCTGTCCGCCTGGCTGCTCGACAGCGTGCGGGCGACCTTCGCGCTGAGCGGCGCGGTCGACGAGGATCACCGGCAACTGCGTGTCCTCGAAGACGAGGTCAACCGCACGGTGGTGCTGATCGACCGGTTGCTGAACGAGTTGAGCGAAGACATCTCGCGTCAGACGACCTATGTCAGTAATGAGCGCCGCAACATCACCACCATGTCGCTGGCGGTGAAAAATGGCGAGCTTTACGGCACCAGCCTGGTCAACCGCGCCTTTGCCCAGACCCAGTCCCTGGCCAGCGCGGCGGCCCAGTCGTCGGGACCCAAACCGGGCGAACGCCCGCTGGTCGTCATCCGTTTCGACCGGCCCGATATTCCCTATCAGCAGGCGCTGTATAACGCCGTCAGCCGGGCGTTTGAACGCAAGCCGAACGCGTCCTTCGATTTGGTCGCGGTCAGCCCGAAAACCGGCAATGCCGCGCGGTCCGCGCTCAACACCACGCAGGTCAAACGCTATGCCGAAGCAGTCCTGCGCACCCTTGCGGACATGGGGCTGCCGGCCAACCGGGTGAAACTTTCGGCAACGTCGAGCCCCGATGCCGAGACCAACGAAGTCCACATCTTCGTTCGCTAAGGCGCTGAACTCACCGGCGCGAAGGCCAACCCCCGGCAAACGGCGGCATCGATACGCAATGAAACATCTGGCCGCTTTCGCCGTGATGATCGTGATGAGCACATCGGGCATGGCCGGCGAAACCGGCCGCCGGGCGGAATTTATCGGCATTATCGAAGCGCAACTCGATGCTTTCGCGCGCCAGGACGGCGTCGCCGCGTTTACCCATGCGGCGCCGAATATCCGCCGGTTATTCGGTTCGCCGCAACGCTTCATGGCGATGGTGGCGCGCAATTATGCGCCGCTTTACCGGCCCCGCGCGGTCACCTTTCTCGATGCAACCGACGGTGCCCAGGGCCCGGTTCAGCGGGTTCTGTTTACCGGCGCCGATGGCCGGCAGGTGACGGCGCTGTATACGATGGTCCGCCTGGACGATGGCAGCTGGCGCATCGCCGGTTGCGTCCTGTTGCGGCCGGCGAACGCGGTGTAACACCAACCTGCAAATAGCATGACTGATTACCAGCCCGTTGACGAAGTCTGCCCTGGACGAAGGAGCCATCGTCTGATTCTCTGGGGGCCTGTCTTGAAGGGGATTTGCCGATGGCAATGGGACAGC
>PTKA01000487.1 GCA_002937525.1 Alphaproteobacteria bacterium MarineAlpha10_Bin3 | reverse complement strand
AAAGGCTGGCCTCCTTGTCCAGCCTTTATCTTGAATCACAATTCCTGAGCCTTGGGAATCCCCCTTATCGATTCAGTCTATTTACAGGATGCTCTAGGAACCAAGATAGCGGCCGATGAACCGCAGCACGATTTGTGGCAGCCCGTAATCGAGCAGATCGTTGTGTTGGGCTTGTTCGATCAGGCGGATTTCCTTTGGCGGTGAGGCCGCGTCATACAGCGTTTGGCCGAAGCGTGGCGGTATCAGCCGGTCAAGGCGGCCATGCACGACCAGCAGCGGCGCGCCGATCTCGCCGATCCGGGCCATCGAATCGAACCGGTCGCGGACCAGCCAGCGCGCCGCCGCATACCAGTAATGATGCTGGGCCAACTCGGCCATGCTGCTGAAAGGCGCTTCCAGCACCACCGCGCCGACATCGTGCGTCGCCGCCATGGCGACGGCGACGGCGGTGCCGAGCGATTCGCCATACACAATGATGCGCCGGCCAGCGATCCCCTGCGCCTTCACGAAGGCCATCGCCGCCCGCCCATCGGCAAGCAAAGCGTCCTCGCTGGGCGCGCCGCCGCTGCCGGCGTTATAGCGGTAGCTGAGCAGCAATACGCCAAACCCGGCATCCATATAGTCCCGGATCTTGTCCGCACGCTCGCCGATATGGCCCGCATTGCCATGGAAATAGATCAGGACCGGAGACCCCTGCGCGGGTGGCGGCCGCCACCAGGCCAGCAGCGCATAGCCGTCCGCGGTTCCGACCCGGATTGCCGTCATTTGCGGGACGCCATAGTCGGCAGGATCGGGGACCGACTGGTCGGGATGATAGAGCAGACTTCGCTGTGCGGCGTACAGCACCGCGATGCATCCCACATACACCGCAAGCGCGCCGAAGATATATGCCATGCTCCGCACGGTCCGATCCCGTCATTGATTCCCGGTAAACATCTGATAACGCCCATTGTCAGCTACCGAATCAACCTTATACTCGCCGCCGATGGACGCCAATGCAACTAGGCAGCGGATGACCGACCTATCTCGCGACGAGCTTCGCGCCCACCTTTCCGCCGTTGAGGCGCAGGTGCGCGCGGCGCTGCGCATCGTCGCGGCCGAATCGAAAGCAACCCAGCAGGCGCATAACGCGCTACGCGCCTATCTTTCGGCGGCGTTGCTGCGCTTGCAGTCGGACATCAACAGCACCGCCAGCCGGATCGAAACAAAGGTCGAGACGGTGCTGGCCGTGGTGAGCTCGCTGGGCGCGCAACGCCGGCTGGCGACCCTGATCGTCGGAACCCTGGTGCTGATGTTCGGCTTGCTGATCGGGCTGATCGCCGGCGGCGGCTACTATATTCTGCGCGATGAGCTGCAATCGCGCGGGATCACGGTTCCGCTGAGTTTCGAGGGGAAAATCCGCCCTTTGCAAATTCAACTGCCGCCGCGATCCTGACCACCGCGCGACGCCTAACTTTTGCGCGCGGCGCCGCTATAGGGCGTTGCGGGATTTGGGAAATTTCGTCTGCCGGCTTATGGTCGGCCTGAGAGGACGGACCAGCCATGACAAACCGGATCATTCTGGATATCGAAGAAGATGTTCCCTTCGCCGGCGGCCATGAATTCGCGGACGCCGGGGCCTATCGGCGCCTCAAGGGCCGCGCGCGGTTCGCGCTCGATCCACAAACGCTGACCACTATCGTCGATATCGACAAGGTGCGGCGCAATGCCGACGGCCTGGTGGAATGCACCGCCGACATCATGATCCTGAAACCGGCCGATATGGCCCGCAGCAGCCATCGGCTGTTCTTCGACTACGGCAACCGTGGCAACAAGCGCGCGATCCAGTTCTTTTGCGACGCGCCCGCGACCAACGACCCCATCGCCCTGGTGGATGCCGGCAACGGGTATCTGTTCCGGCGCGGGCATGTCGTCGTCTTCTGCGCCTGGCAAGGCGATATGCTGCCGGGCAACGGCCGTATGCTGCTCGATGTGCCGGTGGCGGACGCGGTCGCTGGCACGGTGCGCACCGAATTCATCATCGACGCGCCGCACATCGACACGATGCCGCTCAGCGGGTTCGCATCCATGCACAGCTATCGCGCCACATCGCTCGATCCGGGCAAGGCGCAACTGACCCGCCGGCGCTATCCCGGCGCGCCGCGCGAGGCGGTCGGCGGCTGGCAATTC
>PTKA01000486.1 GCA_002937525.1 Alphaproteobacteria bacterium MarineAlpha10_Bin3 | reverse complement strand
ATCGACTCTTTGCCTGGCGATTTGGAGCGGGTTCGTCTGTTGACGACCTTGGCGCGCGCATGCGCAAAGCGACGATAAAGAAGCCGCCGAACGGGTCATCGCGGCCGCGTGGCGCATGACCTGGGGCAAGAGCCGGGAGCCGGACTATCCACGTTCGGTCGCCCGCATCGTCGAGGCGCTGCTGGCCGCCGGCCGATTGCTGGACGCGTTTTACGCCGCCGCCCGCATCCCCGAAACTGAAATCAGTGACGAAATCCGCGCCAGCCAGAAGCCGCGCAACCGCTCCCTCAAACTGGTTGCGCAGGCGGCGGCCCGTTTGGGCAAGATACAGCTTGCAATTCGCGCGGCGCACAAAATCAAGGATCCGGCGTCACGCGCAGCAGCGCTGGCCGCCATCGCCATTGGTATATCGCAATCGTGATTAGTTTTCGGACATGATCTGGTCGCGGGCAGTAGCGCGCAACCGTTCCATTTCCTTGCGAACAAGCTGTTCGGAAGTCTCGATCTGCTTACCCTGAAGGTCGCCCAATACCTTCCTCAACACATCGTCGTCGCCGGGTTCCTCGAAATCCGACATGATCACCTCCTTGGCATAGGCATTGGCGCTGTCATCGTCGAGACCCAGAAGACCGGCGGCCCACAGACCCAACAGCTTATTGCGGCGCGCAACAATTTTGAAATCGAGTTCCTGTTCGCGCTTGAAGTTGCTCTCGAAGCCCTGTCCGCGGTCCTTGAATTGCGTCATGTCCTGTATCCTTCCCTGCGAGCCGGTCATACCGGTATTGTCCGCCCTCTATATAAGGGCTGGCTCCGGAATGGTGAATGAGCAAATTGCCAAATTCTCCACGATTGGATTTTGCCGGGCCGCCATGGTATCGACGCCCCCCCATGTGCACGCTTATCCTCCTTCGCAGATCCGGTCACGAATGGCCAATTCTTCTAGCCGCCAACCGCGATGAGATGACGGACCGTCCGTCATCTCCACCGGCGCGGCACTGGCTCGACCGACCCGACGTCGTCGCCGGAAAAGACGAATTATCCGACGGGAGCTGGCTCGGTCTGAACGATCACGGCGTCGTCGCGGCGGTTCTGAACCGGACTGGATCGTTGGGACCGGCCGATGACAAGCGCAGCCGGGGCGAGTTGGTTCTCGAAGCCCTGGACCATGCGGACGCGCAATCCGCCGCGCAAGCCCTGGCCAACATCGATCCGACTGCTTACCGCAGCTTCAATCTGGTGATTGCGGATAACCGGGACGGATATTGGCTGGCGGCCCGCAACGGCGCAATTTCCATTGAATCCCACCCTATTCCTGAAGGCTATTCAATATTCACCTCGCAGGACAGGAACGAAGTTCGCGCACCACGCATCGGCGCCTATTTGCCGCGCTTCGAGGCCGCTGCAATTCCCGACCCGGCGCGTGGCGAATGGTCCCAATGGGAAGCGCTGATGGCGACCCGGCTGGAGGACAACCAGACCCGCTTCGACGACGCCATGTGCATTATCACCGAGCGCGGATACGGCACGGTTTCCAGTTCGCTCATCGCTTTGCCAGCACCCGCCCCGGCGGCGCGGGCGCATTGGCGCTTTGCGGATGGGCGGCCCGATACAGTGCCATACAAAGCGGTTTCCCTGTAAGAGAACAGTCGCGCATTGTACCGCGGCAATACAGTTGCTATATGACCTTTCCGGCGCGCGGCGGCGCGCGCCCTTACGCCTGGAAATTTGGGCATGGCCAAACGCAGACTCATATATCAAGGAAAGACCAAGGACCTCTATGAAGGTCTGGAGCCGGGCACGCTGGTTCAACACTTCAAGGATGACGCCTCCGCTTTCAACGATAAAAAACGCGGGACGATCACCGGCAAGGGCGTAATCAACAACCGAATTTCCGAACTGCTCATGACGCGGTTGCAGGAAATCGGCGTGCCGACCCATTTCGTGCGTCGTCTGAACATGCGCGAGCAGTTGATCCGCGAAGTAGAGATCATTCCGATTGAGGTCGTCATCCGCAACGTCGCCGCCGGCACGATCGTCGAACGGCTTGGCATCAAGGAAGGCACGGCGTTGCCGCGATCGATCGTAGAGTATTACTGGAAAAACAAAACGCTGAATAACCCGCTGGTTTCCGAGGAACATATCACCGCCTTCGGCTGGGCGGTGCCACAGGATA
>PTKA01000485.1 GCA_002937525.1 Alphaproteobacteria bacterium MarineAlpha10_Bin3 | reverse complement strand
GTTGTACCTTAGGCGCCGGAGTCCGGCGCGCCGGAAGACGTGCTTTATCTGTTGTATGGCATGTGCCAGACGATGGAATCGGCATTGCGCCTGTATGGTTATCCTGGGCTTTTGGCGATTGCCGAAGCGGTCAACGGTGCGGATTTCGTGCCCTACAACGATGCGATTTTCGTCAAGCAGCCGGGACTTGGCGGATCGGTCGCCTGGCACCAGGATGGGGTGACCCACTGGGATTGCGCGCATTGGGACGCAGGAATTCACGGATTCAATTTCCAGGTTCAGCTCTATCCCTGCACGGCCGCAAACGGCCTTTGGGTCATGCCCGGCACCCACAAGACCGGGCGGATCGATATCAAGCAAAGGGTCAAGGACAATGGCGACAGCGAGAGATTGCCGGGCGCGGTCCCGCTGGTCTGCAAGGCGGGCGACGTGACCATCGTCAACCGCCAGATGTTGCATGGCTCCTTCGCCAATACCTCGCCGGACCTGCGCATCTCGATCACCTTCGGCTTCCATCACCGCGCCTCCGTGCTGCGTCAGAAGGCGGCGCTGGACGTGGAATCGGACGATATCTACGACGAACAGCGGATTTTCGAGCGGTCCGCCGTAATCGCGGTTGCGATCGACGCGCGCCGCGAACACCATCCCCAGGAAACATCCTTTCGATATCAACCGTTTGTGGGAAAGGAAGACGACTATCGTTTGACCGACGAGACCTTCCGGCGGGTCATCCAGGATTACAACGTCAAGGATCTGGCCATTTGAGGCCCGGTCACAGGTTCACGAATATAACGATCCGGATTAAATAAGTTGCTGCGTATCGAACGCCCGCTCGACCATCCGGTCATTACGCCTGATTTACATCGCTCTATTGGCGGGAACATTCAGGGACCGTCCCTCATCAAGGTTCCCGAATGGGTTTCCAACCCTTTGGGACGCTATTATCTGTATTTCGCCGACCATAAAGGCGCCTATATCCGATTGGCTTACGCCGACGCCGTGCAGGGTCCATGGCGCATACACCCGCCCGGCAGCCTGCATCTGCGCGACTCGCTGTTTTTGGTCGATCCGCCCGAACCGGCCGCCGATCCGGGCGTTGGCTTTGCCGATGGCGGGACGTTATCCGCAAAGCGGTCGCATAGCCGCCACATTGAAGCATCCACGCCGCACATCGCGTCGCCCGATGTCCACGTCAACCACGAAGACCACTGTATCGTGATGTACTATCACGGACTGGAAGGGTACGCGAAGCAATCGACACGGGTTGCTATATCGCGCGATGGACTCAATTTCACGGCCCGGCCGGAAATCCTGGGACGCACCTATTTTCGCGTCTTCCGGCATGAAGACCTGTTTTACGCCCTGGCGATGCCGGGGCAGTTCTACCGGTCGCGCAACCGGTATTCCGGCTTCGAACCAGGCCCCTTGGCGTTCAATCGGGACATGCGCCATTCGGCCGTCATGGTGCGCGGCCGAAAATTATACGTCTTCTGGACTCAGGTGGGGCATGCCCCCGAAAGCATCTTGTTAAGCACGGTTGAGCTGCCCGGCGATTGGCAACGCTGGCGGGAGAGCGAACCGGTCCAGATCCTGCGTCCCGAATTCGATTGGGAAGGCGCCGATGCGCCCCTGGAACCGTCGATCCGAAGTACGGCTTACGGACATGTCAACCAGATGAGGGACCCGGCAATCTTCGTCGAAGCTGGTTCGATATATCTTTTATATGCGGTCGCCGGCGAAAGCGGCATAGCGATAGCCCGCGTTATAATTGATTAGCAAGGCACAATCAGCGTAAACTTTTACGGCAAATGCGGATCGGCATGCGGCGCATGGGCGGACGAAAAATTCATTGGAAACCCTGGCCTTGGGACACGCGGTGAAGTACCCGAATTATTAAACGAGCGGAAAGGCAGCCCGATGCGGATTTCCAGGAAAGACCTGGAATGGGCGGCATCGAAAAATGTTATCGACGACGGCCAGGCGGCGGCGCTATGGCGGTCCTTGAGCGAGCGAACCGCAGACCGCTCTAAATTTGACCTCATTCACGTTGCTTATTATTTCGGTGCGCTGCTGGTTATCGGCGCCATGGGATGGTTCATGGGCACCGCATGGGAGGACTTTGGCGGCGCCGGTATCCTCGCGATCTCGCTATCCTACGCCGCCGCCTTTAGCGTCG
>PTKA01000484.1 GCA_002937525.1 Alphaproteobacteria bacterium MarineAlpha10_Bin3 | reverse complement strand
CCTCCAAGCGGGTCGACGGGATCGCCACCAGCAGCGCGATGACGCCGCAGATCACGATCGAGCCGATGATCGCCAGCGGCAAGGGCCAACCGAACTGAAACGCGAGAACCACAACGCCGTAGGCCCCGATGCCGTAAAACGCAATATGGGATATCGCCAACTGGCCCGCGATGCCGAACAGGAAGTTGAAGCCGACGCAAAGCGTCGCCACCAAAAGCAGCTTGCGAAACAGATCGGCGGCGTAGCCGTCCAACGTCAACGCCCGAGCGACGAGGATGGCCGCGCCGCCAAGCCATGCGGACAGCGCGCGCATCAATCACCGCCCTTGGCGCGCAGCAATCCGCCCGGCCGCAGCATCAGGAACAGGATCAACATGACAAACGGCACGCCGATGGCGAAGCCGGATGGGATCGGGGCGTATCGCAAAGTCAGTTTTTCGACCAACGCCAAAAGCAGGCCGCCGAGCAGCGCGCCTTCGACCCGGCCGACGCCGCCGATCACCAACGCCGTAAATCCCTTGATCGCCAGCGGCAGCCCCATCAGGAAATGAACCGATGTGATCGGCGCGACCAAAAGCCCCGCGACGCCGGCGACCGCCGCGCCGCCGAAAAACGCCATCGCGGCGACCAGTTTCAGATTGATGCCCATAAGGGCGGCCGCCATGCGGTTCAGCGCGACCGCTTCGAACGCCTTGCCCCAGACGGTTTTTTCGAACAGCAGCCAGACCAGCAGGAACACCCCGGCCGTGATCGTCAAAATGAAAAAACTCTGGCTCGAGCCCGCGAAAGGCCCGACTTCAACCCGGCCGAACCCGAACGGCATGGGAACGAACATGTTGTCCACGCCCCAGATCAGCGAGGCCGATTCCCGATAGACGACCAGCATGCCGAGCAAGGCCAATACCGGGCTCAGCACCGACGCGCCGCCTTCGACCAGCGGGCGAATGGTCAGCCGTTCGGTCAGCCACCCGATCAATCCAACCGCCAGTACGGCCAGCGGCAAGCCCACGATCCAGGGCAGCTTGCCCTGGGCGATCAATGTGACGCCGGCAAACGCGCCGAGCCCGACCCATTCGCCGGCGGCGAAATTGATAATTCCAGTGGGCCGCAACACCAGAAGATAGGACAGCGCGACGAGGCCGTATATACACCCGGCCTCGCCGACGCTGACCAGCAGTTCAAGAAGATCGGTCAAGACGCCGACCGGGGATGATCAGTATCCGCTATGCACCACCGGTCCATGGGCGTTGTTCTTGATCACCCGGACAACCGCGCCCTGGGTGGAAAACCCGGCCCTGTTGGCGGAGAAGTCGACGGAACTTCCCTTGGCGCCCAGCACGCCGACATAGCCCTTGATGGCGCTGATCGCGGCGCGGATTTTATCGGCATTGGTCGATCCCGCATTCTTGATCGCCATGGCCAAGACATGAAGCCCGTCATAGCCATAGGCCGGTAGCGAGAACGGCGTCTTGCCATAGGCTTTCTTGTAGCTTGCGATGAAGGCCTTGGCTTCTTTCTTGTCGGGGTCGAAGGCGTCAATGAAAGCGACCCCTTCCAGCATGCCCGGAATGACCTGCAGATATCGCGGCACCGATAGATTGAACGAGCCCAGGATCGGCTGTTTCATGCCGAGCTGATGATAGGCCTTGAAGAAGGTCGACATGGCCGACACCACGATCCCCGAGTGATAGATGGCGTCGGGCTTCGCGGCGCGCACTTTTTGCATTTGCGGGATGGCGTCGGTCGACCCGATTTCAATGGTCTGCTCGACAACCACCTTGGCGCCGCTTTTTTCCAGACTCTGTTTGAAAATCCTGCCGAGATAGGTGCCCAGCCCGGAATTGTCCTTGACCAGAGCAATCCGCTTGAAAGCGTTCTTCTTGTTATAGGCCATCAGGGTGCGGATCTGGGTCGAGCCGAGCGGCCCCATCTGGAAGAAATACGGATTATTCAGCTTCGTGGTCAGGTAGCCGGCCGAATTGGCGGGCGTCATGTGCGGCATCTTGGCCTTCATGGTGACGGTTTGCGCCTGCTGGGTCGACGGCGAGTTGGAAATGCTCAGGATCGCCACCACCCCGGCATCGATCAACTTGCGCGCCTTGGTGGCGGACACGTCGGGCTTGCTCTGGTCGCTTTCGTACAAAAGCTCGATTTTCCGGCCGAGGATGCCGCCAGAG
>PTKA01000483.1 GCA_002937525.1 Alphaproteobacteria bacterium MarineAlpha10_Bin3 | reverse complement strand
CAATTCGCGGGTCCTGCTGGTCGGAATCGGCAAGGGGCTGGACGCGCTGGCCCAGCAGGCGTTGGGCGGCCGGGTTCTGGCCCATATGAACCGGGTCGGCGAAAGTGCGGCGGCAATATTGATTTCCGCCGGCGCGGTGGATCTGGCCGAAGCCGCGGCGCAGGTTGCCTTCGGCGCGCGGCTCAAATCCTATCGCTTCGACAAGTACCGGACCAAGGAAGGCAAGGACAAGAAGCCGAGCGTGCGGAATCTGACCTTGCGGTTGCCGGGGGCTGCTGCGGCGCGCCGTGCGTTTGTGCTGCTCGACAAGATCGCCGACGGGGTGTTCTTGACCCGCGATCTGGTTTCCGCGCCGCCCAATGTGCTGTATCCGGAAAGTTTCGCCCAGGAAGCCCGTGGTCTTGCCAGGCTCGGGATCAAGGTCGAGGTGCTGAACGAGAAGCGGATGGCCAAGCTTGGCATGGGCGCGCTGCTTGGCGTCGGCCAGGGTTCGGCGCGTGCAAGCCGCATCGCGGTGATGCAATGGAATGGCGCGGCGCGCACCAGGCGCCGCATCGCCTTTATCGGCAAGGGAGTTACCTTCGACACTGGCGGCATCTCGATCAAGCCGGCCGGCGGCATGGAGGAGATGAAATGGGACATGGGCGGTGCGGGCACGGTGACCGGCCTGATGATGGCGCTGGCCGGCCGCAAGGCGAAGGTGAATGCAGTCGGCGTTATCGGCCTGGTGGAAAACATGCCCGATGGCAACGCCCAGCGCCCCGGCGATATCGTGACCTCGATGTCCGGGCAAACCATCGAAATCATCAATACCGACGCCGAAGGACGACTGGTGCTGGCCGATGTGCTCTGGTACACGCAGGAACGCTTCAAGCCCAAGATCATGGTCGATCTGGCGACCTTGACCGGCGCGATCATCACCGGTCTCGGCCACGAACATGCCGGCTTGTTTTCCAATGACGATACGCTGAGCGAAAATCTTCTGGCGGCGGGGCTGGCGACCAACGAGAAGCTATGGCGTCTGCCGCTCGACGAAGCCTATGACAAGCTGATCGATTGCGTCGCGGCGGACATGAAGAATACCGGCGGCCGCGCGGCGGGGTCGATCACGGCAGCGCAGTTCCTCCAGCGGTTTGTCAATAAAACGCCCTGGGCCCATCTCGATATCGCCGGCATGGCGTGGTCGGGCAAGGAACGCGACACCGTTCCCAAGGGCGGCACGGGCTATGGCGTGCGGCTGCTCGACCGGCTGGTCGCCGACTGTTACGAGGGATAAGATTGACCGAAATCCGCTTCTACCACCTGCTTGGAACCCCGCTGGAACGCGCCTTGCCGCAATTGCTGGAACGCACGATGCAGCGCGGCTGGCGGGCCGTGGTGATGGCCCGGTCCACCGAACGGGTCGAATCGTTGAACGGGCTGTTGTGGACCTATCGCGCGGACAGTTTTCTGGCCCATGGCAGCGCCGCCGACGGCAACCCGGGACAGCAGCCGGTCTGGTTCACCGATGTGGACGAAAATCCTAACGCGGCCCAGGTTTTGTTTCTGACCGATGGGGCGGTTTCCGGCAATGTCGCCGGTTACGATCTATGTTGCGAGCTGTTCGACGGTAATGACGACGCTATTGTCGCCGCCGCCCGCGACCGGTGGCGCGGCTATCTTGAAGCGGGGTATCATCTGACCTACTGGCAACAAAATCAAAGCGGCCGGTGGGAAAAGAAGGCGCAAGCGAACGAAGCCGGCGGGGCAGAATAAAGCAAGATAGAGACGGCTTGCTCCGCGTCTCCAGTCCGTCTATAACGCCGCCACTTTTCGCCCCAGGGGCTATTTAAGGGAATAAAATAAATGGCCATCGAACGCACCTTGTCGATCATCAAACCGGATGCGACGCGCCGTAATTTGACCGGCAGCATCAATGCCCGGTTCGAAGACGCCGGCTTGCGGATCATCGCCCAGAAGCGCATCCAGCTTGGCCTCGCCCAGGCGGAACGGTTCTATGAGGTTCACCGGGAACGGGCGTTCTTTTCCGATCTCTGCGAATTCATGATATCGGGCCCCGTCGTGGTGCAGGTCCTGGAAGGCGAGGATGCGATCGCCCGGAACCGGGAAATCATGGGCGCGACCAACCCCGCCAATGCCGCCGCCGGCACGATCCGCAAGGATTTTGGCGAATCCGTAGAAG
>PTKA01000482.1 GCA_002937525.1 Alphaproteobacteria bacterium MarineAlpha10_Bin3 | reverse complement strand
GCGTTGAATATCAAGGTCAGCGCGATGAAGATAACGATATGACTGAGCACCGGCGCGTCATGAATCGGCGCGAAGATGATTCGTTCGATCGCCATGCCGCCGAAGAAGGAGATCACCAGACAGGCGGCGAACGCCACCCAATAAGGCGCCCCCCAGGTGATCAGTTGCCAGGCGATAAAGGTGGAAAACATCGCCATTTCGCCCTGGGCGAAATTGAAATGGTCGATGGCTTGATAAATCATCACGACCGCCAACGCCAACAAGGCGTAGATGGCGCCGGTCGCCAGGCCGCCCAGGGTTTGTTGCAGGAAGAGATCCACAGTTTAAGCCTTTTTGCTAATATCCAAGATATGATTTACGAACGTTCTCGTCCGCGGCGATCGCGTCGGACGTACCCGAGATGACGACATTGCCGGTTTCCAGCAGATAGGCATGGTCGGCCAATTCCAGCGCCAGGGTGGCGTTCTGTTCGACCAGCAACATGCTGACATTTTCGCGGCGGTTGATATCGCGCAAAATCCCGAACAGCTCCTCGACCAGCAGCGGCGCCAGCCCGAAGGACGGTTCGTCGAGCAGCATCAACCGGGGCCGCAACATCAGCGCCCGGCCGACCGCCAGCATCTGCTGTTCACCGCCGGACAAGGTGCCAGCCTGTTGATCGCGGCGTTCCTTGAGGCGCGGGAAATAGCCATAGACCCGTTCCAGGTCGTCTTCGATTGCCTTCTTGTCGCGGCGGCTATAGGCGCCGAGCCGCAAATTTTCCTCGGTCGTGACCCGGGTGAAGGTGCCGCGGCCTTCCGGCACATGGGCGACGCCGGTGCGCACGATGTCCTCGGTCGCCTTGGATGTGATGTCCGCGCCATCCATGCGGATCTGGCCGGCCGTTTTGACCATGCCGCAGATCGAGCGCAACGTCGTCGTCTTGCCAGCACCGTTGGCGCCCAGGATGGTGGTGACGCTGCCTTCTTCAAGCGAGAAGCTGACGCCATGCAGCGCCTTGATCGGGCCGTAAAAGGCTTCGAGATTTTCGACTTCGAGCAACGCCATCAGCGTGGTGTCCCCAGATAAGCGCGAATGACTTCGGGATTTTGCTGCACCTCTTCGGGGGTGCCTTCGCCGATTTTGCGGCCGAAATCGATGGCGACGACGTAATCCGATATGCGCATCACCAGGCTCATGTGATGTTCGACCAGCAGCACGGTGACATCGCGGTCGTCGCGGATCTGTTTGATCAGATCGCCGAGCGCTTCGACCTCGTTATGATTGAGCCCGCCGGCCGGCTCGTCCAGCAAGAGCGCCTTGGGTTTGGCCGCCAGCGCGCGCGCCAGCTCGACCCTTTTCTGGGTACCGAACGGTAGCCCGCCGACCGGAAGATAGGCGACATCGGCTAGGTTCAGATATTCGATCAGTTCCCAGGCACTTTCGCGCAAATCCCGGTCCTCGCGGCGCACCCAGGGCAGGCGGAACGTATTCGACAGGAAATCGCTGCTGCTTTGCGAATGGCCGCCGACCATCACATTGTCCAGGACCGTCATGGTCGCGAACAGGGCCAAATTCTGGAACGTCCGGCTGATGCCGATCGTGGCGATTTTATGCGGGGCGGTATCCATGATCGAACGGCCCTCGAACAAGATATCGCCGCTACTGGGGATGTAAAGACGGCTAAGGCAGTTGAACAAGGTCGTCTTGCCGGCGCCGTTCGGCCCGATCAAGCCCTGCACCGAGCCGCGTTTCACATCGAAACTGATACCATCCAGGGCGACAATGCCGCCAAAATGCATGGCGACGTCCCGCACTTCCAGGATCACGTCGGCCCGGTCCGGGAGGACCGCGCCGCCATCGCCCGGCGCGCCGCGTTTGTCCGGCGCGCCATTCATGCCGGGCGTTCCAGCACGCCGGTATTCTTGCACAATTCTTCGGAACCATGGGCCCCAAAACCGCAGACCATGGTCCGCTCCTCTCCCGCGCATTATCGGCGCACATAATGCGATACTGCCCACGCCACGCCAATCATAAAATCGCCCCAGCGGCGAAGCGATTTGGACCGTCACGGACGCGGCCAATCGGCCGATGGCGATCCGGCGTGTCGAGAACAAATCGAATTGACCGGTTTATGTACCATATCAATTGACCGCTTCTGTTGTTGTTGGGCCTGTGGGGAAGTGGGCAATCCGGCGTAGCC
>PTKA01000481.1 GCA_002937525.1 Alphaproteobacteria bacterium MarineAlpha10_Bin3 | reverse complement strand
GTCGGTATCGTCGCGCGCCAGGCGACGCAGCCGGTAAATCGCGGTTTGTCCGGTCCGAACAGCCCGCTTCGCACGGCCGAGTGAATGCCGTCGAAGCCAACCAGGACCGCGCTAGCGATCGTGTCTCCGGCTTGCGTGGTCACGCGCACGCCTTCGCTTGTCTGGGAAAACCCGGTCGCCTGCGTTGCCAGATGGACCGCCTTGGGGGTGCGCGCCGCCAGCGCGTCGGCGAGCACGCGATGCAGATCGGCGCGGTGCAAATGATAATAGGGAAAACCGAACCGCGCCACGCTGGCATCGCCCAAGGGGCGTTCCGCCAGAACCGCGCCGGTTTGCCAGTGCCGCACCTCGCCGCTTTGCGGGGTGAACGCCACGGCGTCCAGTTGATCCTTCAGCCCCAGATGGTGCAGCACCCGGCTTCCGTTGGCGCTGATCTGCACCCCGGCGCCAACTTCGTCCAGTGCAGTAGCCTGCTCCAGTACGCGCACATCGAAACCGGCACGGGCCAGGCAAAGCGCCAGGACAAGCCCGCCGATGCCGGTGCCGGCAATGACGATCTGATGGAAATGGTCGGACACGGGGGTACTCCTGGCATCGCTATCTGTGTAATTTGGACAATGTACAGGGGGGAGTTGCTATCGTGAAATTCGGCGTGCTTCAGTTTTTCAGCTGGCCGGGGCGGCGGGTGCCGCTGGCGACCGTCTATGAACGGGCGTTCCAGCGCATGGAGGTCATGGACAAGGCCGGCTACGACGCGGTCTGGCTGGCTGAACATCATTTCAGCACCTATAGCGTCTGCCCGTCGGTGCATATCATGGGCACCCATATTGCGGCCCATACCAAAAGGCTGCGCATCGGCACCGCGGTATCGCTGGCGTCGTTTTATCATCCGCTGCGGCTGGCCGAGGAGGTCGCCTTGCTGGATCATGTCTCTGGCGGGCGGGTGAATTGGGGTGCCGGGCGCGGTTTCGATCCGACCGAACATAAAATCTTCGGCGTCGAGCCAAAAGAAAGTTACGCCAGGTTCCGGGAAGCCGTTGAAATTGTGATCGAGGCCTGGAACAGCGACAAGCTCAATTTTCACGGCGAGTTCTGGGATTTCGAAAATGTCGAGGTGCTGCCCAAGCCGTTGCAGGACCCGATGCCGGTCTGGCTCGCCGCCAGCTCGCGCGAGGCGCTGGAATGGTCCGCCGAACGCGGCTTCTCGATCCTCATGTCGCCGCACGCGACCCATTCGGAAATCGCCGAGAACCGGGCCTTTTACAAGAAGGGGCTCGAATCCGCCGGCTATTCCATCGCCGGGCGCGATATCCCCATGGCGCGGACCCTGGCGATGGGCGACACCCAGCGCGAGGCCGAAGACGTTGGCCGGCGCGGCGCGGAATTCATGTTCGGCAGCTATTTGCGCAAGAAGTCCAGCATCAGGGGTGAATCCGCCGGCGGGCAAAAGATCGTGCAACTTGATTCCATGGACCAATCCTTGCGCGCCAATATCGACCCTGTGGCGCGCTACGTTCAGGAAATCGCGATTTGCGGCACGCCGCAGAAAGTCATCGCCGATATCGAGGAGATGCGCGAAACCCTGCCGCTCGAATATCTGATGATTGCGCCGCTCAGCCATGCTTCCTTTGTGATGTTTACCGAAAAGGTGCTGCCGCATTTTATATAGGCGGCGCGCGCAGATTACGGCTTGCGTGCGGAATTGCCGCGACGGTAAACTGTATGGCAAGGCTATGATCACAACTCTTTTGATTGAAACAGGCTCCGGGGATTGGGCGGGCGGCGTATTCGCGCGGTCTTCGCCATGGTTGTTTTCCGGGGCCGGGAAGGACGCTCGGTATGAATGAGATCAAGAAGCCGTATAAATGGGTTGGCACCAGTCAAATTCGTCCCGATGGCGTGCCCAAGGTCACCGGCATTGCCAAATACGGCGCCGACTACACCCTGCCCGGCGCGCTGTTCGGCAATATCCTGCGCAGCCCGCATGGCCATGCCCGCATCAAATCGATCGACACGTCCAAGGCGCAAGCCCTGCCCGGCGTCAAGGCGGTGGTGACGTCGGCCGATTTCCCCGACCAGACCTTCGCCTATGTTGGCCCGGAACGGGTCGCGGCCAATTTCTGGCACATCACGCGCAACGTCATGGCGCGGGAAAAAGTGCTGTATGACGGCCATGCGGTGGCGGCGGTGGCC
>PTKA01000480.1 GCA_002937525.1 Alphaproteobacteria bacterium MarineAlpha10_Bin3 | reverse complement strand
AATGTGAGTGGCGTTTTAACAACAGTGACCCAGCATCTCAATTATTGCAGCTAAGGCAATGGGTTAGAATGTACTTGAACTAGTTATCTGGGTCAGCCCTTAAATTTTAACTTCTGGGAACTGTTACTTATTTCCTATATCTATTGGGGGATTTTCCCATGAATTTCAGACTCGACCGCATAAGCGTCCTGGTCGTCGATGACAGCCCGCACATGCTCAACCTGCTCTGCGATATTCTGCGCGGCCTCGGGATCAACACCATCCATACCGCCCAGGATGCGGTCGACGCCTTCAAGGAAATCAAGATCACCCGGCCCAATCTGGTCATCTGCGACCAGGCGATGGAACCGATCTGCGGGATCGAATTCACCCGTCTGCTGCGCACCAGTCAGGATTCGCCGGATATTCACGTTCCCATCATCATGGTCACCGGCTATTGCGATACGCTGACCGTCCTTCAGGCGCGCGACGCCGGCGTCAACGAGTTTCTGGCCAAGCCGATCTCGGCCAAGGCGCTCTATCTTCGGCTTCTGGAAGTCATCAACAACCCGCGCGATTTCGTCAAGACGAAGTCCTATACCGGTCCCGACCGTCAACGCCGTTCATCGAGAGAATATGACGGTCCCGAACGGCGAAAAGTCGGGAAGCCGCCTTGAGCAACGCCGAAGTCGATGCGTTGATGGAAGGCTGACGCGATGGATAATGCCGCCAACCAGCACCCAATCCTGTACGACATGGCCGAACCCGAACCGGTCATCTATACGCCGCCCAACAAGTTAAAGGATAAGGTCACTTTGAACGGCCGGATCGCCGGCGACGGCTACGATGCGGAAGCGCTGGCGCGGGCCGAAGCCAATGCCGCGGCGCTGACTGATAAATTGCTGCAAGAAGCGGCGCTGGACATGGCCCGCCTCGAAGATGCCCGCGACAAGCTCGACCGGCACCCATCGCGGCGCGACGAACAATTTAGCGAACTTGAAAGAATTGCCCATGATATTACCGGCTACGGAACCACTATCGGCTTCGACCTTCTGACCCGCTTCGGGCGCTCGCTGTCGTTATTTTTGCGCAGGACCGAAATCGGCGGCACGGTAAAATTAAAAGTCGCCCGCGCCCATATCGATGCCATGATACTGGTATACCGGACGCCGATCAGGGGCCTGGGCGGCAAGAACGGCGAAGCCTTGACCGCCATGCTGAATCTGACAATCGACAAATTCGTGTCCGAACCCTGACCGGCGGCGGTATTGGCGACGGCGTCGAAGTAGCCGGTGCCGACCTCGCGCTGATGACGGGTCGCGGTATAGCCTTGCGATTGCGCCTCGAATTCGGCCTGTTGCAATTCCCGGTACGCCTTGGCAAGCTTGAAGGTCGCGTAATTCAGGCTGTGAAAACCGCCCGGCGCTACGATGCGGCGAACCGCACACTGGAGATATCCGAATTATTGCCGGCGGGCGGATGGATTGCCGCCAGCGCGCCTTTCCGCCGGTCTATCACCGGCTCAATATCAACGAGAATGTCCGCGGTCCGTCGGCCTATGTTTCGGTCGGCTGATCGAACAACTCACCATAGGCGAACAGCGCCGGCGTGCCGCCGGTATGCAAAAAGACCACCGTCTCGCCTGCTTTGAAGACACCATCGCGAACCGCCCCTATCAACCCGGCCATCGACTTTGCGGTATAGACCGGATCGAGCAGCAACCCTTCGCATTCGCCGGCAAGCCGCATGGCTTCCATCATCTCGGGCGTCGATTGCCCATAGCCTGGACCGAGATAATCGTCGTCAACCCAGATATCGGCCGCCGACACCAATTCCGGCAAACCGGCAAGCCGCTCCGTCGCCGACGATTTCGCGGCCACCCGGGCGGCCTGAGATTTGGCGTCGCGGCGGACGCAAATGCCCAGTACGCGCGCTTTACTGCCCAGCGCCCGCAATCCGGCCAATAGCCCGGCATGGGTCGAAGCACTGCCCGATGGCACGACAAAGGCGTCGATGGTTAGCGCCATCGCCGCCGCCTGACCGAGAATTTCCGACGCCGCTTCGAGATAACCCAGCGCACCGACCGGCGGGTGATCCGGGCTGAGCGGAATGACGAAAGGCGTGCCGCCTTCCGATTTAACGCGCGCCGCGATCAACGCCAGGTTTTAATCGGCACCCTTCTCGTCCTCGCCATCGGGATATTCGTGAATGCGGGCGCCGAGCAGACG
>PTKA01000048.1 GCA_002937525.1 Alphaproteobacteria bacterium MarineAlpha10_Bin3 | reverse complement strand
ACTGGCGCTTGACGGCGCGTGGCGCGGGCAAGGCCGTCACCTAACTTTCATTTGTTCGGTTATTTTCTAACGCCATGAAGATCACTCTAATTGCCCTGTCGAATGTCGTCAATTTTCACGGCGATTGACGCAGCAGACCATGGGCGGGATTATCGGCCGGCACAGCGGGTTTGAAAGGAGAGCAAATTGGGCACCCTTGTCAGCGACGAAGCCAAAAGCTGGATCGGCCGGTCCGCGCCGTCCTGGACGATCGAAATCCACCGCAGCGATATCGTCAAATATTCCATCGCCACCGAACAGCGGCTCGACAAATACCGCAACGGCGACGAAGCGCCGCCCCTGTTCCTGTACGGCGCGTTGCGCGTGCTGGCGCCAATCGACGAACTGGGCCCGGACGGGCTCGCACTCGATGCATTCCTGCCCGACCTGCCGTTAAAGCGGGTCATGGCCGGCGGCACCAAATCCCATTATCACCGGACGGTGAAACCGGGCGATGTGCTGGTCGCAACCCGGACATTTAGCGCCATTACCGAAAAGCAGGGCTCCTCTGGGCCGCTGATTTTCATCGAGTATGAATTGAACGTGACCACCGATAACGGTGAACCGGTGATGAGCGAAACCCTGACCAGGATTGTCCGATGAACCCGCCGCGCATCCAGGACCTAAAACCGGGCGACCCGCTGCCGGAACGGACCTTCACGCCAACCAACGTGTCCTTATTCCTCTATAATGCCGCGATCTGGAACGCGCACCGGATCCATTACGACCAGGACTATACGACCGGCGTTGAAAAACACCCCGCCATCGTCGTCGATGGACCGCTTCAGGGCGACTGGCTGACCCAGACGGTCATCAACTGGCTTGGCGATGCGGGCCGCCTGGAAACATTCGAATATTCCAACCGCAGGGCGTCGTATCTCGGCGAAACCCTGATATCGGGGGGCAGCATAAAATCGCTCGAAACCGAAGCAGGGACCGTGGCGCTGGACCTGTTCATCAAGAACGAAGCGGGCGAGATCATCACGCCGGGCAGCGCAGTGGTTCGCTTCACGCCTTAATACCAAGGAACGCCGCCGCCGTCAGGCTTTGGCCGACGGCGGCACCGTGCCGTCCGGCGGCCAGTGCGCGATGCCGGGTTCAAGCGGAATCTGGAGGCTCTGGAGCAGTTCGGAAAACATCCGCCAGTTGCCGATCGCGACCACCATTTCGGCCAGTTCGGCATCGCCGCCAACATGCTCGCGGCACAGCCGCCATGTCGCATCCGATATCCGGCCCTGGTCGAGCGTCTCGTCGGTCGCCGCCAGCACCGCCCGATCGGCATCGTTCAACGCCGCGCTGGAAGGCCAGTCGCGGACCGCCAGAATGTCGGCTTCGTCCATCCCGACCCGCCGCGCCACGTTCCAGTGCTGCGTCCATTCGTACAGCGAGCCCGTGCGCCAGCCGATGCGCATGATAATCAGTTCCCGTAAACGCACATCCAGCCGGTTGGCTTTCCACAGCAGCATCGACAGCAGGCCGCTCACCGCCTTGGCCAGTTCCGGGTGATTGAGAAGGGCGCGAAAGACATTGAGATGCGACATCGACGACGGCACGCCGAATTTCTTGCCAAGCGCCCGCGCCTCGTCTTCGGGCAAATAGGCAATGCGGCCCCCGGTTCCGGGATTATCGGTCATTTTCAAATTCTCCAGCGACGACCCGTAAAAATTCCAGCAATTCGATTTGCCTCGAATCGACGATAGACAATCTAACAATCATTCGTGAGAATAAAATTGAACTGCTTTTCCATCGGCAACGCAAATGCGGCGAATGACGCCAAGGAGAGCGCACAGATGAAATGGGGAACCTTCAGCCTCAGCCAGATTCCCGATCCAGACCGCACGGTCGAGAGTTTCGATAGCGATCTGCGGCTGTTCGAAATTGCCGAACAGCTTGGATATGACACGGTCTGGATCGCCGAGCATCTGTTCTCCAGCTATGGCGTGGTCACGTCGACGCAGGTTCTGGCCGCAGCCATCGCGATGCGGACCAACCGCATCAAGATCGGCACCGCGGTGGTGGTCATTCCCTTCAACCACCCCTTGCGAACGGCCTCGGACTTCGCTTTGATCGACGTTCTCTCGCATGGTCGCCTTCTGTTCGGCGCCGGGCGCGCCTATCAGCCCCATGAATTCATCGGTCTTGGCGTGCCGATGGAAAACAGCCGCGAGATGTACCAGGAAGGTCTCGACATCGTCGTCAAGGCCTGGACCGAAGACCGCGTCACCCATGACGGCGCGTTCTGGCGGATTGCGCAACCGACCGAAGTTCTGCCAAAACCGGTCCAGCAACCCCATCCGCCGATCTATCAGGCCTGCATTTCGCCCGAAAGCTTCAAGGCGGCGGCGGCCGGCGGCTGGAATCTTCAGCTCGCCTCGCCGTTCAGTTACCGGACCTACCGCGAAGCCTGGATCGACAAGCTGGCCGAAAATTTACAGCTCTACGAACAGGAATGCGAACGCCATGGCCGCGATCCCAAGGCGGCCGAACGGATGATCCTATTGCCCTACTTTACCGCCCCGGACGGGGCCGAAGCACAACGTATTTTCGCCAGGCATGTCGAATGGTTTTACGCCAAGGTGACCAGCAATCAGCAATCGCTGAAAGGACAGCCCGAAACCGTCAAGGGCTACGAATTGACCATGACCGAAAGCCGCAAGACCCTTGCCGGCGGATATCTGAGCTTCGAACAATTGCACAAATACAGCGCCGTCATCGCCGACGATCCGGCCGGCTGCGCGCAACGGCTGAACCAGTTGCGTGAACGTTTCGGCATCACCGAATTCGTCCTGTGGAGCAGCATCGGCGGCCTTCCTGCCGAGCATTGCGAAGCGTCCATGCGGCTGACTATGCGCGAGGTAGCGCCACTTGTCGGCGGCGCGGCGAATTGATCTTCGGCTGAAATTGGGAATAATTCAGCCCTAGGCAATTCGAAGGAGACCATAACCGTGAAATCACTGTGCGAAAAAGGTGCCGTCACCGGGATCGGCGAGACCGCCTATACCAAAGGGTCCGGCAAAAGCACCATTGCCCTGCAAATGGAAGCCGCCCTCGCGGCCATCGCCGACGCGGGCCTGACGCCCAAGGATATCGACGGCATCGTGCCTTATTCGTCGGGCGACGGCGTTGCCGAAGACTTCATCACCAATTTCGGCATCGCCGATCTGCGGTTCTCGGCGACGACGCCGATGGGCGGCGCCAGCGCGATTGCCGGAATCCAGGCGGCCATCCTGGCGATTGAGGGCGGCGTCGCCAGACATGTCCTTATTCCGTTCGGGCGCAACGGGTATTCCGGCGGGCGCATCGGCGCGCGGGTTCAGCAATTACCGCAATTTCGAACCATCGGCGAATTCGAGATGCCAGTCGGCCAGATCGCCCCGGCGCAGCTCTACGCCCAGATGGCGCGCCGGCACATGATGCAATACGGCACCACCAGCCGCCAGCTTGCTGAAATCGCCGTCACGTTTCGCCAGCACGCGCTGTTGAATGACAACGCCATCATGAAAACACCGATGACGGTCGAACAGCACCAGGAATCGCGAATGATTTCCGACCCGCTACGGCTGTTCGACTGCTGTCTGGAAAGCGACGGCGGCGCCGCCTTGGTCATCAGCGGGGCTGGCCCAGCCAAGGATATGAAACAACGGCCGATCTATATCATGGGCATCGCCGAAGGCCATCCCGACCAGCCAAGCGCCATCACCCAGCGCGGCGATATGACCATTTTGGGCACCGCCAAGGCGGTGCCGCATGCCTTTGGCATGGCCGGCGTTAGCCATGACGATATCGACGTTGCGGAAATCTACGACTGTTTCACCTATATCGTGCTTTGTCAGCTGGAAGATTTGGGCTTCTGCGCCAAGGGCGAAGGCGGCGCGTTCGTCGAAAATGGCGGCATATCCCTGACCGGCCGCCTGCCGGTCAACACCCATGGCGGCCTGCTGTCCCAGGCCCACATCATCGGCATGAACCACATCGTGGAGCTGGTCAAACAGTTGCGCGGCGACGGCGGCAAGGCGCAGGTTGCAGGCGCCCGGATCGGTCTGGTCACCGGTTATGGCGACATGGGCGACGGAACCGTCGCCATCATGCGGAACTAGCGCCATGGATAATCCCTTCAACGACCGCCTGCGGCCAGCACCCAGCCATGACAGCCAACCCTATTGGGACGGCCTCAAGGAACATCGCCTGCTGCTGCAAACATGCGCCGATTGCGGCACGGTGCGCCATTACCCGCGACCCGTCTGCGATCAATGCTATTCGATGCGCGTCGAATGGATCGAAGCATCCGGCCACGCGACAATCCATAGCTGGACGATTTCGCACCATGCCTTTCACCCCTGCTTCAAGAAGGATCTGCCGCTGACCCTGGTCACCGCCGATCTGGCCGAAGGCGTGCGGCTATGCGCGCCCCTGAAGGATGCGCCGCCGGGTTCGCTTCGGATTGGCGCGCCCCTCCGGGTCGGCTTCGAGACCGTGGATGACGACCTGACCTTGCCGCTGCTGATACTTGCGGACACACCTTAACCTTGGGGAAAGCAATGGACTTCACCGATATCCTGTATGACGAAGCGGACGGCGTGGCGACGATCACGATCAACCGCCCGAAAGTTTACAACGCCTTTCGCCCCCGAACCACGGTTGAGTTGATCGACGCCTTCTCCAAGGCCGGATGGAACCGCGATATCGGCGTCATCGTGCTGACCGGCGCCGGCGACAAGGCGTTCTGCACCGGCGGCGATCAATCCGACCATGACGGTCAGTATGGCGACGACGGCGCGCGGGGCACCGTCGGTATGCCGGTCGAAGAGTTGCATTCGGTAATCCGCGATGTGCCCAAGCCGGTTATCGCGCGCGTGCGCGGTTATGCGATTGGCGGCGGCAACGTGCTGGCGACGATCTGCGATCTGACGATTGCATCGGATAACGCGATCTTCGGACAGGTCGGCCCCAAGATGGGATCGGTCGATCCGGGTTTCGGCACCGCCTATCTGGCCCATGTCGTGGGCGAAAAGAAAGCCCGCGAGATCTGGTATCTGTGCCGCCGCTACAGTGCAGCCGAGGCGCTTGAAATGGGTCTCGTCAACAAGATCGTCCCCGACGACAAGTTGGACGACGAGGTTGCGTCCTGGTGTGCGGAGATCGTGCAGCGCAGTCCGACCGCCATCGCCATCGCCAAGCGGTCATTCAACGCCGACACCGAAAACATCCGCGGCATTGGCGCGCTCGGCATGCAGGCGCTGAAGCTGTATTATGAAACTGCGGAATCGAAGGAAGGCGTCCAGGCGCTGAACGAAAAACGCCAACCCGATTTCCGAAAATATGTCGGCTGACAAGACCAACTGGGTAGTCGGCAAGGTTCTGGCCGACCAGGCGCGAACGCGCCCTGACGCGCCGTATATTCGATTCGAAGACGGCCCCATGCACAACTACGCCATGGCGCATGAGCTATCCAACCGGGTCGGCAACGGCTTTGCCGCCATCGGCGTCGAACGGGGCGACAATGTAGCGGTGATGCTGAACAACCGCCTGGAATATCTGTGGAGCTGGTTCGGCCTGAGCCGGATCGGCGCGGTCCATGTCGGCATCAACACCGCCTTGAAGGGCCGTTTTCTAACCCACGTGCTGACCAACACCAAAGCCCGCATCGGATTCTTCGACCCGGAATTCCTGCCCTGGCTGGCCGATATCGAAGACGCCGTCCCCGACCTGCAAACCGTCTATATCCCCGGCGACGCCTATGACCCGGATCGCCTGCCCGCCTTCAAGCGGATCGAAATCCGTTCTTTCGATGAAATCATGGGCGGCGTTGCCGACGAAATCGACGTCCCGGTCAGCTACCGCGATATCGGCATGATCATGTTCACTTCGGGCACGACCGGCCCGTCCAAGGGCGCGCTGATGCCACATGGCCATCTATATCTGTTCGGCCAGTGTATGGTCGAAGATCTGGCGATGACGGACCAAGATCATTATTTCATCGCCATGCCGCTGTTTCACGCCCAGGGCATCTTGATGCAAGCCTTTGCCACGATGATCGCCGGCGGCAGTGCGGTGCTGATGAAACAGTTCCACGCCAGCACCTGGATCGACGACATCCGCAAACACAAGGCGACCTTGACCAACCTTTTGGGCGTGATGAATGATTTCGTGTTGCGCCAGCCGGCCAAACCCACCGACGCCGATAACGATCTGCGCATGGTCTGCGCCTTGCCGGTAACCGCCGACACCTTGCAGGCCCTGCGCAGCCGCTTCAATATCCCCAAATTCAACGAAGTGTTCGGCATGACCGAATGTAATCTTCCGGTCAGCCGCCCCTTCGACGCGCCCGACGATGCGGGTTGTTCGGGCCGGGTCCGGGAAGATTATTTCGAAGTCATCATTGCCGATCCCGATACCGACGAGGAACTGCCGTACGGTCAGGTCGGGGAAATTCTGGTGCGGCCCAAGGAACCGTTCTGTTTCATGGCCGGCTATAACGCCATGCCCGAACGCACAGTCGAAGTCTGGCGGAATTTTTGGTTCCATTCCGGCGACGCCGGCCGCATGGATGCGCGTGGTTACCTTTGGTATATCGACCGCATCAAGGACACGATCCGCCGCCGCGGCGAAAATATCTCGTCCTTCGAGGTCGAAGCGGTGCTGCTGGAACATCCGACAATCGCCGAAGTGGCCGCCGTGGCGGTCCAGGCGAGCGAAGGCGGAGAGGACGAAGTCTTGGTCTGCATCATCCTCAAGGCCGATGCGGAAACACCCCGGCCGGAAGATCTGCTCGATTTCTGCGTTCCCCGCATGCCCTATTTCGCGGTGCCCCGCTATGTCGAATTCGTCGATGAAATACCGACCACGCCGACCGCCAAAATCCAGAAGAACAAGCTGCGCGAACGCGGCCTCACCGCCACTGCCTGGGACCGGGAAGCCGCCGGCTACCATGTACGGCGGTGAAGCCGGCGGTAGCGTCCATTACACAGTGTCAGGAACATCGCCATGCAAATCCTCGAAGGTATCCGGGTTCTCGATCTCACGCAGATATACCAGGGACCCTATGCAGCGTTCCTGCTGGCGATGGCGGGTGCCGATGTCGTCAAAATCGAGCCGCCGGGCGGGGAACGCATGCGCCGCGGCGGCGGCAAGGAAACGCCGCTCGCCTTCGCCATGCTCAATTCCAACAAGCAAAGCCTGACTTTGAATCTGAAGCATGATGACGGCAAGGCTTTGTTCCTGTCGCTGGCGAAAAAGGCCGATATCGTGATGGAAAATTTCGCGCCCGGCACGATGGACCGGCTCGGCATCGGCTACGATGTTCTGGCCCGCGTCAATCCACGCCTGATCTACGCCTCGGCGACCGGATATGGCCTGTCGGGACCGGACCGCGATCAGTTGGCGATGGATCACACGATTCAGGCGTCGAGCGGCATCATGGGCGCGACCGGCGAAATCGGCGGTCCGCCGGCCCGCGCCGGCGGCACGCCCTGCGACATCATGGGCGGGATCCACATGCATGCCGGCATCCTGCAGGCGCTGTTGGGCCGCGCACACACCGGCAACGGCACGCTGGTCGAAATCTCGATGCAGGAATCGATGTATTTCGTACTCGCCAGCGAATTCACCTATCTGCACGCCACCGGAAAGTTGCCGCCGCGGCGTGGCGACAGAACCAACACCGTGACCACGCCTTATGGCCGCTACGAATGTTCGGACGGCTGGATCGCGGTAATCAGCGTTTCCGAAAACCACTGGCGACGCATCCTGGAAGCGATCGGCCGGGCTGACCTGATCGGCGATCCGGATTACGCCGACAACAAAAACCGCCATGCCCACGAGGACAAGATCAACGAGATGATCGGCGACTGGTGCCGCGGTCTCACGCAAAAAGAAGCGTTCGCAATCATGCGCAAGAAAAAAATTCCGGTCGCCCCGATCCGCGATCTCAAGGACGTGCGCGATGACCGGCATATGCACGAACGCGGTATGCTGCAAAATTTCGAACACCCCTATCTGGGGCCGATTGTTTTGCCCAACAGCCCGAT